>JASGCG010000261.1 GCA_030054235.1 Bacteroidia bacterium | reverse complement strand
TTCCTGCATCAATCGCACCAGGTGCGCGTCGAGGTTGAAGAGCCAGCGCTTGTAGAGGACCTCCAGTTCCTGGCGATTGAAGCGCGAGAGCGGATCATCCAAGCCGCTCTGGGCAACAGCCCAATCGATGAGCCGTGCGGCGGAACCATCGAAGCGATAGAGCTTGAGCGTGCGCTCGAGCCGCGTCTTGATCGTGACGAAGGGATCGGTCGCATCCAGCGGCAGGCTCGTCATCAGGTCTTCCGGCTTGCGGAAGGCGGTGTCGGCGGCAAGCCCGCCCTTGGCGGCATCGACCTGCGTGATCGTGGGGCGCGCGTAGACCGACGCCGTGTCGTCGGCGGCGGCTTCCACCAGTTCGAGCTTGGCCACGCTCGCGATCAGGGTGCGCACGCCGATCGACGGGAACTTGACCCACAGCCTTTGATCGGAGCCACCTTCGCCCGTGAAGACTTCGGTGCGCGTGATGACGCCAACACCCCATTCAGGGCGGGCCGGGTGGCGAACCTTGTCGCCGGTCTTGGTGGAAACACACGTCATGGAAGGACCATCGCCGCACAGCACCCGGCGGGGCCGGGCCTGTCATCCCACAGGGACGAAAGCGGTACGACTAGAGTGTAGCCCATGTCGAGCCCGATGCGAATCGCCTTCTTGGGAGATGTCGTCGGGCAACCCGGCAAGCGCGCGGCGATCGCGGCGGCAAAGTCACTTCGCGCAGCATGGGGCGAGTCCGGCGGGGTGATCGTGGCCAACGGCGAGAACATCCGCAACGGCTCGGGAATCACGCCTGAATTGCTGGGCCATCTCGTGCAGGGGGGCATCGATGCCGTGACGCTTGGCGATCATGCGCTCCGCGAGCTCAAGATCGTGCCGGCCCTCGAACGCGCGGGCGAGCCGATCTGCCGACCCGCCAACATGCCCTATCGCGCGCCGGGCAAGCGCTCCGTCCGCATCGATCGTGGCACGGGGCGTCGCGGGGTCACGATCTTCACCGTGCTCGGTCGCACGTTCATGCCCACGCCCGGCAGCGATCCCTTTGAATGCTGCGAGCGCATGCTTGCCGAGCGCACGCACGCCGATGACATCGTCATCGTCGAAGCGCACATGGAAGCCACGAGCGAGAAGATCGCGCTCGCGCGGTTCCTCGATGGGCGCGTGGCGGCCGTGGTCGGCACGCACACGCATGTGCCGACGGCCGATGCACGGATCCTGAAGGGTGGCACGGCGTTCATGACGGATCTGGGCATGTGCGGGCCGTACGACTCGATCATCGGGCGATCGACCGAGGCCGTGCTGCGTCACCTGACGACTGGCCTGCCGACGCAGTTCGACGTCGCCGAAGGTGGCACGCTCGCGTGCGGTGCGGTGATCGAGGTCAGCGAGGACACGGGCCTCGCGCGCTCGATCGAACGCTACGAGATGTCGGCCTGATCGTCGTTGGCTGCATCTGCATCGAGCGATCCCCAGCCGCCGCCGCCGGGCGTCGAGATCTGCACGCGATCACCGGCCTCGAGCTCGGTGGTGCCCACGCCAGGAAGCGGCAGGCGGACGGGGCCGCGCACGAGCCACTGCTCACCGACCGCGCCCGCGCGACCGCCCGCCATGCCGTAGGGACCGCGGGCCCGATGCTGGCCGATGATGCTGCAGGTGACGGGCTCCAGGAAAAGGATCTCCCGCTCGATGCCCTCGCCGCCGTCATGGATCCCCGCGCCGCCGCTGCCATGGCGCAGGGCAAAGCGCAGCAGGCGCACTGGGTAGCGTGACTCAAGGACTTCGGCATCGGTGATCCGCGTGTTGGTCATGTGCGTGTGCACGCCGCTCTCGCCGCAGCCCAGTGAGCTCGCACCCGAACCACCGGCGATCGTTTCATAGAAGCCAAAGCGCGCGGACCCGAAGATGAGGTTGTTCATCGTGCCTTGGCTGCACGCAGCAACGCCGAAGACGCGCAGGAGTGCATCGACGACGCGTTGGCTCGTTTCGGTGTTGCCTGCACCGACGGCAGGGCAGGCCTTCGGGTCGGCATGGAAGGAAGGGTTCAGAAACCCCGGCGGCACGATGAGATCGACCGCATCGAGGAAGCCCTCATTCAGGGGGAGCACGCCGGCACGCACCGGATCGTGTGCGCCGGCCATCACGCGCAGCGCGTAGAGCGTGGCACTGCGAATCACCGCCATCGGCGCATTGAAGTTGCCCGCGTGCACCGGGCCGGACCCCGTGAAGTCGATCGTCACCCGCTCTTGGGCGCGATCGAAGGCAAGTGGACCATCCGGTGCACGGTGCTGGTGACGCGAGAGCCGGACGCAGATGGGCGTGCCATCGTCGAGCGTCTCCATCACGGCACCTTCAGGGATGGATGCCAACGCCGCGATCGCCGCCTGACGCGATCGCGCTCGCAAGGCGGCCAGCGCGGGCGTGCATCGATCGCCGAAGCGCTTGGCCGTCGCGCGCATGCGCATGACGCCTGCGTGGTTCGCGGCGATCTGCGCCCGCAGGTCATCCAGGTTCTGCTGCAGCGCGCGACTGGGGTGGGGCGCGTCGCGCAGGAGCTCGGTCACGGCTTCCAGGCACTCGACGCCGCTGCGCACGACATGCGTGGGTGGCAAGACGACGGCTTCTTCGGCCAGCGACCGCGCGAAGGGCGGCATGCTGCCGGGCGCGATGCCGCCGATCTCGGCGTGGTGCGCGCGCGTGGCGGCGTACCCGAGCAACGCGCCGCCGTCGGGGCGCTCGAAGATTGGCGTGACGACCGTGACGTCGGGCAGGTGACTGCCGCCGAACGCAGGATGATTCGTGACGGCCACGTCGCCGGGACCGAGTTCGAGCGTGGCCGCGACCGCTCGCACGCACGCACCCAGCGCACCAAGGTGCACCGGAAGGTGCGGGGCGTTCACGATGAGGGCGCCGTCGGCATCGAGCAGACCGCAGGAGTAATCCAATCGGTCGCGTACGTTGACGCTCACGGCGGTGGCGCGCAGGGCCTCGCCCATCGACTCGGCGGCACCGTGCAGGGCCGCAGCGACCAGGGCTTCGGTCGCGATCGTGGGCGCAGCGTCGGCGAGCGGAGCGGTGCGCTCCAGCAGCACGGCCCCCTCGATCGAGCGCGCAGTCCACCCATGTGGCACGACCGCGGTGCAGTGATCAAGGGCCAGGCCGTGGGCCGTGGTGGTCGTCGACACCACGGCGTCGTTGGGCAGCGACCAGGCATCGTCGGCCAAGTCCTGGTGGCGGATCCACTCGACCGTCTCGTCACCGTGCGGTGGGTCGAACCCGAAGATCGCGCGGTACTGCGTGCGGAACGTGCTGCGCAGGTCGGGCAGGCTGGTCGTGGTCGCGGGGATCTCGATGATCGCTTCCTGGTTGGCGGGACGAACGCCGAGCGAATCACCGACCGCTGGTTCTGCCGTGGCTGCCCACT
>JASGCG010000260.1 GCA_030054235.1 Bacteroidia bacterium | reverse complement strand
AGTCGGTCGCCGGGGAACTCGATGAATCGGAACTCCTCGAACGCTCCGGCGTGGCGACCAAGGAACCGCTGCGCGGGCTCGCGCGACGCGGCCTCGTGCGGGCGGTCGAGCGCACCGAGGTCCACGCCAAATGGGCGGACGCGGCAGTCGGTTCGCTGGCGGTGCCAACCCTGACCGACGAGCAGCGTGCAGCCGTCGAGGCCGTGGCCGCGAGCGCAGAACACGGGTTTTCCCAGCATCTTCTCTTTGGAGTGACTGGCAGCGGCAAGACCGAGGTCTACCTGCAGCTCATCGAGCGAACGCTCGCGCACGGCAAGAGTGCAGTGCTCCTGGTGCCCGAGATCGCCCTGACGCCGCAGACCAGCGGGCGCGTCATGGCGCGGCTGGCAGCGCACCGCGTGCTCGTGCTGCACAGCGGGCTGACCGCCGCCCAGCGCAACGAGCAGTGGGGCCTGGCCGCGCAGCCTGGGCCATGCGTGGTCGTCGGTGCGCGCAGTGCCGTCTTCGCGCCGATTCCCGATGGCGACCTCGGGCTGGTGATCGTCGATGAGGAGCACGACACCGGCTACAAGCAAGATCAGCAGCCGCGCTACCACGGGCGCGACACGGCGATCCGCCGGGCCCAACTCGCCAACTGCCCGATCCTGCTCGGCAGCGCCACGCCGAGCCTTGAAACGTGGTGGAACGCGACCGAGCGTGGCACCGTGAGCTTGCACCGATTGTCGCGGCGTGCGCCCGGCCTTCGTACGCCGCGCGTCGAGTTGGTCGACTTCCGGGTCGAGCAGCGCGCTTGGTCCGATCGTCGCGTGCACCTGATCGGCCCAACGCTCGAACGCGCGCTGCGCCGCACCCTCGACGAGGGCGGCCAGGCGATCATCCTGCTGAACCGTCGGGGCTACGCGAACTCGATCGTGTGCGCCGCCAAGGAATGCTCGTGGTGCATGGAGTGCGACCGATGCGATGCCGGCATGGTCGCTCACCGCGACACTCGGCTGCCCAAGGGTGGCTTCGTGCGGTGCCATCACTGCCTGTCGGAGCTTCGGCTGCCAGAGCGCTGCCCGGTCTGCCGAGGACCGATCAGCATCTTCGGCCTGGGCACGCAGCGGGTCGAAGAGGAACTCGAGCGCACGTTTCCCGACCTGCCGCCCGGGGCGCTGGCCAGAGTGGATGGCGACACGACCCAGACGGCCGCGCACTTTCATGACGTGCTCGGGCGCTTTGGGCGGGGCGACGTCCGGATCCTGCTGGGCACGCAGATGATCGCCAAGGGGCTTGATTTTCCGAACGTGCGCGTTGTTGGCGTGATCAGCGCCGATACAGCGCTGAATTTACCTGATTTCAGGGCGACCGAGCGGACCTATCAACTGGTCAGCCAGGTGGCCGGTCGCTGCGGTCGGGGCGATGCGGCCGGTTTGGCCATCGTGCAGACCTTCCAACCCGATGCCCCCGCGATTCAATGGGCCGCCACGCAGGATTTCGAGGCATTCGCGGCAAGTGAGCTCGAGGCTCGAAAGGCCTTCGGACTCCCGCCTGCCAAGCGGCTCGCGCGCATCGTGCTGCGGGACACCGACCACGATCGGGCACTGGCCGCGGGCCGAACCGTGGTGGCTCGCCTTCTCGCCCTGCCGGCTGCGTCCGGCGTGCTCATCCGCCCCGCTGCGGACTGCCCGATCGCGCGCATCAATGACCGGTTCCGTGTGCAGGTCGAGCTGCTGGCGCCGACGGCCACCGCGCTTCAGCAACTCATCGCCGCGGGGCGATCCGCAGGGGCCATCGTGCCCAGTGACCAGTTGGCCGTGGACGTCGATCCGGTCGCGCTGCTGTGAGTGCTTCGCGCACGTGATTCCCGGACGCATCGCGGAGCGGCTGCACGAAGGCGCCGCTTGGGCTTCCACTCTGCTTTGGGCATGAATCTGCCGCGGTTTTGCCCTATCCTCGACCGCCCGGCTGGCGCTGTCCCACGCCGGTTTCGCACGCCCCGCCAGGAGCACCCCCCGTGTCGACCCATTCGTCGGCGTCAGGTCACTCGTCCGCCCAAGCTGCCCAGTCGGTGAACGCCTGGGATCCAGCGTTCCTCGAGCAGCAGTATGCGTCGTGGAAGCGCGACCCGCAGTCGGTCGATGCCAGCTGGCGGCAGTTCTTCCTCGGCTTCGACCTTGGCTTGGCCCGGCCCACGCCGACCAAGGCGACGGCGACCTCCTCCGTGGCCGCGACGACGTCCGCAACGGTCCCCGCCACGTCGACTGGCGTGAGCCAGGCGCAGCGTGGCGTCGATGCGATGATCGTTCGTTTCCGCGAGATCGGCCATCAGGCTGCGCAGCTCGATCCGCTGGGCACGACCCGTGCGTACCCCGCCGACCTTGCGATCGAGACCTTCGGCCTCGATGACTCGAACCTGTCGCAGTCGTTCGATCCCGGCACGCTGCCGTTGCCCAACCCCAGCCCGCTCTCGGCGATCCTCGAGTGCCTCGAGGAGACCTACTGCCGCAGCGTCGGCGTTGAGTTCATGCACATCCAAGACTCGGCCAAGCGCGCATGGCTCACGCAGCGCATGGAGTCGGGGCGCAACCGGCCCGTGCTCTCGGAGAACGGGCGACGATTCCTGCTCGAGCAACTCATGAAGGCCGAGTCGTTCGAGAACTTCCTGGCGACGCGGTACATCGGCAAGAAGCGCTTCGGGATCGAGGGCGGCGAGAGTGCCGCGCTCATCATGGAGACGTGGATCCAGCTCGCGCCGCGCCTGGGAACCGCCGAGCTGATCATCGGCATGGCGCACCGTGGCCGCCTGGGCATGATGGTCAACCAGTTCGGGCAGAAGCCCGAGCAGATGATGTCGAACTTCGAGGAATCGTGGCAGGCCGACTTCGAGCGCGGCGGCGGCGACGTGAAGTACCACCAAGGCTACAGCAGCGACCGCTCCACGCTCGATGGCGGCAGCGTGCGCGTGTCGCTGTGCTCGAACCCATCGCACCTCGAGTTCGTGGGTTCGGTCGCGCTCGGTCGCACGCGCGCCCGCCGCGACGGCGACCGTGATCTCGATGGCCTGCTGCACGTGCCCGTCGTCGTCCATGGCAACGCCGCGTTCGCCGGCCAGGGCACCACGGCCGAGTGCTTCAACATGATGGGCCTTGCCGGCTACAACGTCGGCGGCACGCTGCACCTGGTCATCAACAACCAGGTCGGCTTCACCACCGATCTCGAGGATGGCTCCACCGGCGAGTACGTCACCGGCTACGCGAAGAGCGTCGAGGTACCGATCTTCCACGTGAACGGCGGTGATCCCGAGGCGTGCGCGTGGGTCGCGCAGCTGGCCTACGAGTTCCGCCAGGAGTTCCGCACCGACACGGTCA
The DNA here is from genome assembly GCA_030054235.1 of Bacteroidia bacterium. Classification (GTDB taxonomy): domain Bacteria; phylum Planctomycetota; class Phycisphaerae; order Phycisphaerales; family SM1A02; genus SYIB01. Next base: position 66 of record JASGCG010000260.1, on the reverse strand, counting down.
TCGACATGTGGTGCTGGCGCAAGAACGGCCACAACGAAGCCGATGAGCCGACGTACACGCAGCCGG
>JASGCG010000259.1 GCA_030054235.1 Bacteroidia bacterium | reverse complement strand
GTCTGGTTGGCTACGGACGTGGCCAGTTCCGCGTTGCGGGTGACAAACTCCGTCACGACGCCGTTGACCATGCGGAACGACCATGAGTTGTTCGTCGAGTAGTCGACATAGAAGTAGATGCCCTGCATGTCGGGCATGGCGCAGCCGCGGTAGACGCGACCGCCGGTGATGCTGTAGCCGCCAGTCGAGTTGTGGCCGTACGTGCGGACGGGAGCCGTCAGCGAAGGGCTGCCGAAGGTGCAGCCGGTCAGCCCGGTGTTGCTGGTGCCTTCCGTGCAGCGCCAGCCGTAGTTGCGGCCACCCGGCGTGCCGTTGGGCTCGAAGTCGACTTCCTCGACTGCGTTCTGGCCGACGTCGGCGATGTACATGTCGCTGTTGTCGCGGTCGAAGCACCAGCGCCAGGGGTTGCGAAGGCCGTACGACCACACCGTGTCGTCAGCGGTGGTGGCACCACCGAAGAACGGGTTGTCGCTGGGAATCGTGTAGTAGGGCGACGTTCCGCCGACCGTCGGGCGGATGCGGTGCATCTTGCCGAGTCGGCTGCTCAGGTTCTGGGCGACGTTGCCGGGATCGTTGGCGCTGCCGCCGTCGCCGGTGCCCATGTACAGGTCGCGCGTGCCGGGCTTGAAGTGAATGTCGCCGCCATTGTGGTTGGTGTACGGATCCGACCAGGTCATCATGACCACGCCGGTCGCGTTGGCCACGTTGGGGTCGGCCGAAACCGTGTACCGCGCCAAGTTGTTCGTGCCCGTGCCGGTGTAGTAGACGTAGAACTGACCGTTGGTCGCGTAGTCGGGGTCGAACGCCATGCCGAGCAGACCCTGTTCATCGCTCGTCGAGGCGCCACCCGTGACGATCGGATCGATGTTCAGGAACGCCGTTGTGCGGAGCGTCGGCGTTGCACCAAGATCAATGATGCGCACGCGGCCGGCCTTCTCGAGAACGAACAGGCGCGACTCGTCGCCAGGGGCGTGACCGATCCACGTCGGGAAGACGAGGCCGGTGCCGATGATCTGCTTGGGCTTGATCGGGGTCGTGCCGGCGAGGGCCGAGGCGGTGACAGCCAGAACGGACAGCGCAGTAATGGTGGTTCGCATGGGTCGGTCTGTAGGGTTCGTGGACGGACAGCCGGGCGTTCCCGGACGCATTGACTATACGCCCGACTCGCAGGGAGGCCACCCGATTGTGTGTCTTTCGGAGTGGGCGGAAGCGGGCAAATGCCGGCTCACGGACCCCTGGCTGCGCTTATCGGGTTCCGAGCTGCGCGCCCATGCGTGAGGCCACCGCTTCGAGCTGGTTCAGGGCGCCATCGGCCGCGGCTGGGTCTGCATCCGCGATCGCCGCCTGAAGCCCCGGGAGCACCCACGCGCCGTAGCCCGAATCACGATCGCTCGACGCGAACACGTTGCGGAACCATGGTCGACCGGGAAGGCCTTCGGGATCGAGCCAACATTGCTGAAGGGCCTGCGCAGCCTTGCGATCGATCGGCCCACGGGCCTCGATGGATCGGGCGAGAGCATCGAAACGATCGGCGAGCGACCGCGCGCGCTCCGCGCCATCGGAGGCAAGGCGTGCGGTGCAGGCACGAAGCGCGATCGCGGCGGCCGTGCACTCTCGCCAGGACTCGGGGCTTCGCGATCCAAGAGCATCGACCAGCGCGACCGTCATGTGCGTGAGCATGCTTGCTCCGGCGTAGTCAGCGCCGACCGTGCGTCGATACCAGAGCAGCGTGTCGTAGTTCGAGTGGTAGCTCGTGCCTTGCGAACCGCCTGCCGAGAGCCCGATCGACGGCACACCGGCATGGCACAGGAACGGCTGGTGATCGCTGCCGCCTCCGAGATCGCCGAGCGCCAGCACACCATCCTTCGCACCGACCTCGAAGATCGAGCGCGACGGATCGACGGCGCTTGGCACCGACCTGGCGGCATCGTTCACGATCCCCCGCAGCGACGGGCTCACCGACGCGCCGAAGTTCACGCCCATCGCGGCCATGTCGAGGTTGATGTAGCCCACGCAACGCGCTTCGAGCATGGCACGCTCGCGCTCGACCCACTCCGTGCTGCCGACGATGCCGAATTCCTCGGCGCCCCACGCACAGAACAGCGTGTCACGCGCCGGGCCGCGACCCGCCTTGGCCTGCGCCGCGCACTCGCGGGCGGCCTCCATGAGCACGATCGTCCCGGCGAGCGGGTCCGCGGCACCGAAACCCCAAGCATCGTGATGGCAACCGACGATCACCAGGCCATCATCCGGTGCGCGACCGGGCAAGCGCGCGATCACGTTGGCCGAGCGGACCACCGCTGGTTCGTGCGCCACCGTCACGCGCACGCGCAGATCAGGTCCGCCCGTGAGCAGAGTGGGACCCTCGAAGCCCGTGGCCCATGAAGGATCGAAGAGCGGCGCACCACGCATGCGGCGCACGATCTCGCGTGCGGCACCCCAACCGATCGGCTGCACGGGGATCGACGGCAGACCGACCGCTGTGGGATCGAGCCGCTCCGCGTGCTCGGTCGCCTCGCGCCCGGGCGTGAGCGGATCGCCGGAGTATGGCAGCGCATTGATGCTGCCGCGCTGGATGCAGCTGGCGTTCGCCCAACCGCCATCCGGCCACACGGCGCCCTTGGCCGGGCCGCTGTCCGCAGGATCGGTGAAGATCACCAGCGCGACGGCACCAGCCTCTTCGGCGAACTTCGCCTTGTAGCCGCGGAAGTTCCCGCCGTAGCGCGCCAGGCAGACCTTGCCCTTCAGGTCGATCCCCTGCTCGCGCAACGTGGCGAAGTCCGCGCGCGTGCCATAGTTCACGTACACCACCTCGCCCGTCACGTCGCCGCGGCCGCTGTAGGCGTTCCACGCGAAGGTGAGCCCGGCGTGCGCGAGTTGCGGGTCGATCGCGAGGTTCTCCTCGCGCACGGCGAGCCGCATCACGCCTCGGCGGGCGCCGGGCGCGGTCGGTTCGGCGAGCGGCAGGTCGGCGGGCGTGCCGACGATCTCGACGATCGGTTCGCGCGGGCGCGGCAGGTACGCCCAAAACGGATGAACTTCGACCTCGAGGCCAAGCTCGCGGAATGAGTTCGCGATCGACTCGATGACCTTGGCATCGCCAGGCGTGCCGGCCATGTGCGGCTCGGCCGCGAGCAGGTCATGCCATGCTGCCAGGCGTGCCGCCATCGACTCGGCCGCCGGCGCCGCCGAAGGCCCAACACTTTGCGCAAGAGCAACCGACGCAATCAGCGTGACGATCATCACAGCACGCTAGCACGGGCGCGCGACCGCACGATTCCACGGTCGTCCCTGCGCTCGTCCTTCCGCGACCTCGGGTCCCGGCTGCGCGGACGCGCACCGAGCCCGTGCTCATCGGCCTCGCAATCGTGCGCTCGTCCTCCCGCGACCTCGGGTCCCGGCTGCGCGGACGCGCGCGCTGCAC
>JASGCG010000258.1 GCA_030054235.1 Bacteroidia bacterium | reverse complement strand
CCTCGGCCAAGCCGCAGGTGATGATCGTCAACGACACCGCCGACGAGTGCCGCATCGGCATCCTCGAGGAGAACGTGCTGCAGGCGTACTTCGCCGAGCGCACGGCCACGGCCACCCACGTCGGCAACATCTACAAGGGCCGTGTGCTCAACATCGAGCCCGCGATCCAGGCTGCGTTCGTCGACTTCGGCGAGGGCGCGAGCGGGTTCCTGCACATCAGCGACCTGCACCCCAAGTACTTCCCCGGCAAGGAGCGCACCGAGCGCGTGGGCAAGAAGATCCCGCGCCGCGAGCGCCCGCTGATCCAGGACGCGCTCAAGAAGGGCCAGGAGATCACGGTCCAGGTCATCAAGGAAGGCATCGGCTCCAAGGGGCCCACGCTGACCAGCTACATCAGCATCCCTGGCCGCCTGCTCGTGATGATGCCGGACATGGGCCGCGTGGGTGTCTCGCGCAAGGTCGAGGACGAGGATGAACGTCGCTCGATGCGCCGCATGCTCGACAGCCTCGAGCTGCCCGAGGGCTTCGGCTTCATCATGCGCACCGCCGGCTACGAGCGCTCGCACTCGGAACTCAAGCGCGATGCCGCGTACCTCACGCGCCTGTGGGAAGCCATGCAGGCCCGCACCTCCAAGACCAGCGGCCCGTGCGCGCTCTACACCGAGGGCGACCTCCTGATCCGCACGATCCGCGACTCGGGCGATCCGTGCATGAAGGGGATCGTGGTCGACTCGGTGAGCGCCTTCGACCGCGCCACGCAGTACCTCGATGTGGTCGCGCCGGTGAACGCGCCGGCCGTCTACTACTACGACCGCCCGATCCCGATCTTCAGTGCCTTCGGGATCGAGGAGCAGGTCGAGCTCATCCACCAGCGCGAAGTGCCGCTGCCCTCGGGCGGGGCGCTCGTCATCGACCAGACCGAGGCCATGGTCGCGATCGACGTGAACAGCGGCCGCAGCCGCTCGGCACGCGACTCCGAGACCAACGCCTACCAGACCAACATCGAGGCGGTCCGCGAGATCTGCCGGCAGCTGCGCCTGCGCGACCTCGGCGGCCTGATCGTGAACGACCTCATCGACATGCGGATGTCCAAGCACCGCAAGGACATCGAGGCGCGCATCGAGGAAGAGCTCAAGCGCGATCGCGCCAAGGCCACCCACCTGCCGATCAGCGAGTTCGGCATGGTCGAGATGACCCGCCAGCGCATGCGCCCGAGCATGCGCAAGACGCACTACATCGACTGCCCGCACTGCGCCGGCGCGGGCGAGGTGCGCATGCCCGACGTGGTGGCCGCCGATGCGCTGCGCCGCATCTCGCTGCTCTTTGCGTACCTGGCTGTGAAGCGCGTGCACCTCACGGTGACCTCGCGCGTGGCCGGCGAGCTGCTCAGCGTGCGCCGCCGCGCGCTCCAGGAACTCGAGGAGAAGTTCGGCAAGCAGGTCGAGGTCACGATCGACGACCACCTGCGTGCCGACCAGTTCAAGGCCTCGGCCTTCGACGACCGCAACCACGCGATCGAGCTCGACCGTCTGCCGCGCCCTCCGCGCCCTCTGCTGGCCGACCTCTACACCGAGATCCCCGAGTACGTGGATGACGAGGACACCGACGAGCGCGTCAAGCGCCGCCGCCGTCGCCGTCGCAAGCCGGCCCCGGCCGATGCGAACGCCATCCTGCTTGCCGGTGGCTTCGACGACCTGCCGGCCGTGATCGAGGACGAACGCCCGCTGATGCATGTCATCCGCGAGTCGGAAGACGAGAAGCGGGCCGCGCGCAAGGCTGCGAAGGCTGAGTCGCGCGATGACGACCGTGACGAGGACGATGGCGACGACGAGGATCGCTCCGAGCGGACCGAGCGCGGCAGCCGAGATGATCGTGGTCGCCGCGGCGGTCGCAAGCGCCGTCGTCGTCGCAATGCGCCCGCGCTGCCGCAGGCGGTTTCGGTGGCCGATGCCGCCGCACTCTGCGGCGTCGAGCCGGCTGCGCTGCTCGAGCAGCTGCGCGCCGCGCATGAAGAAGTGGCCCCCATGGTGACGGATGGCCTCGAGATGCTCACCCCTGAGCTCGTGGCTGTCGCCCGACACGTCTTCAACGTGCCGGTCCTTGGTGCGCCGGCCCCAGTGGCCGGCGGCCAGGCCAGCGACGACGGCGCCGAGGGCGACGGTGCGGACGAGGGCGAATCGAGCGAAGGCTCGGCAGGTGCTCGTAGCGAGCGCGCCGAGGGCGATGATCGCGAGGGCGGTCGCCGCAAGAAGCGCCGGCGTCGCGGTGGTCGCAACCGCCGTGGCCGTGATCGCGATGGCGCGGCGGGCGAATCGCGCGACGGCGATGCCAGTCCGGCCGGTGAAGGCACCGAGCACGAAGCGACCGACGCGGGCGACGCGAGCGACGACGATCGTGGCGAGCGCGCATCCAGCGATGAGGGCGATGCCGGGACCGATGCTGGCGCTGATGACGCCGGCGGCGACGCTGAAGGCCAGGACGACGGCGATCGCGCCGAAGGCGCCCAGCACGATGGCGACCGCGACGACGGCAAGCGGCGCAAGCGCCGACGCCGTGGCGGGCGTGGTCGTCGCGACCGCGACGAGCGCGGCCCACGCAGCGAACGGCGTTCCGATGGCGGTGGCAACAACGCTTCGGCGAGCGGATCCGAAGGCGGCGCTTCGTCGGGCGATGCGGCCCCGCCAAGCGCGCCCGCACCACAGGCTCCTGTCGAGTCACCGAGCCCGGCACCGGCCGCTGACGCTGGCGAACCCGCCAAGCCCAAGCGTCGCTCGCTCTACGGCGCCACCACGCGTCGATTGAAGCCCAGCGAAGCGCCCAAGGGACGGGCGGAGTGATCCGCCATGACCGCGCCGCACGCTGATGCCCCGGCACGCCGGCTGATCGTGCTCGGAAGCACCGGCTCCATCGGCACGTCCACCATGGATGTGCTGCGGCGCTGGCGCGACCACGGGGGGCCACGCCTCGAGGTCGTGGGCCTCGCGGCGCACAGCAACGCCGCGCTGCTCACGCAGCAGGCTGCGGAGTTCGGTGTGCGTCATGTGGCAGCGGTCGCACCGCGTGAGCCGGCCGAGCTCTCGGGGTTCACGACGTTCACGGGCGAACATGCGGCGCGCGACCTCATCCATGCCATCGCTCGCCCCGGCGACCTCGTGCTCGCGGCGATGGTGGGTGCGGCCGGGATCGCGCCCACGCTTGCTGCCATCGATGCAGGCTGCGACATCGCGCTGGCCAACAAGGAAACGCTGGTCGCCGCCGGCGAACTCGTCATGGCGCGCGTGCGCGAGCGCGGCGTCGCGCTCCTGCCGGTCGACAGCGAGCACAGCGGCGTCTTCCAGTGCCTGGGCAACCACCCCGGCAGCGACGTCGCGCGCATCGTGCTCACGGCCAGCGGCGGGCCCTTCCGAACGTGGGATCGCGAGCGCATGGCCTCGATCACG
>JASGCG010000257.1 GCA_030054235.1 Bacteroidia bacterium | reverse complement strand
CTTCGCCGGTGGCGCGCACGGCCTCGACCTGCGCAAGGAAGGTGACCGCGAGTACCTGTACCACTGCGACACGCGCCGGCGCTGCGTCGTGAAGACCGCGCTCGATGGCACCGTGGTGTGGACCGCGACCTGCCCGATGCAGAGCGGCGTGTACGGCTCGGCCGAGGAGTGGTGCCCGACGAACGTGGCGTTCCATCCGAACGGCGACCTCTTCGTGGGCGATGGCTACGGCAAGGGCTTCATCCATCTCTTCGGCGCCGACGGGCAGTGGAAGAAGATCATCACGAAGCCCGGCTCGGGCAAGGGCGAGACGAGTTGCCCGCACGGCCTGGGCATCGATCCGCGCGGCAAGGAGCCGATGCTGGTCGTCGCCGACCGCGGCAACCGCCGCATCCAGGTGCTTGCGCTCGATGGCACGCCCGTGGCGATCCACACGGATGGCGTGCGCATGCCGTGCGACATGAAGTTCCGCGGCAACCTGATGCTGGTGCCGGACCTCGAGAGCGTTGTCTGCCTCTACGACGAGTCCTTCAAGCCCGTGGTCGCGCTCGGCGACGGTCACCCCACGAACCTGCGCGGCCAGCCGACCGAGAGCTTCCAGTTCGGTCGCTTCGTGCACCCGCACGATGCGATCTGGCTCGCTGACGGCAGCATCCTGGTCGCCGAGTGGGTGCCGCAGGGCCGCGTGACGCGCCTGGTTCCCGTGAAGGGCTGATGTGGTCCTGTGAGCGAAGGGTGCCGCGCGAGCCCTCACCCGGCGCACGGCCCCCAGGCGCCAAGCAGCAGCGAGAGGTCGGCGCCATCCACGATGCCGCTGGCATCAAGATCGGCGGGCGTGGTGCCGGTCGTGCCCCAGAGCGCCAGCACCGCAGCAAGATCCGTGCCGTCGACGGTGCCGTCGTCGGTTGCATCGCCTGAGCACCTCGGCTCGACGCAGAGCTGAAACTCGTAGCTGTGGGCTTCCGAGGTGTCGAGTTCCATGATCCACAGCGTGTACGAACCAGCTGCGAGCGGCGGAGCGAAGCCGACGGAGCCAGGTGCGCCGGCCATGAGCAGCAGCAGGTCACGGCCGACGTCAGCGGAACCGAAGTGGGTCCAGCCGAGCAGGGGGTTGTTCACGTTGGTCCAGTCGGCGGGGATCGAGATGATGGATCCAGCCTCGATGCCCACGAAGGAGAACGCACCACCCACCGATGCGGCCGAGAGCATGAATCGCTCGAGGCGGTGCTGAGCCGGAACGGTGATGGTGACGTAGTCGAGGTCGGCGATGTCGGGGATCGGTGAAAGCCCTGAACGTCCGCGGATCGTCGTCAGGCCAGGCGACAGCGCAATCGACGTTGGCTGGAAACGGTTGTCGGAAAAGTCACCGGCGGTGAACTCATCGACCACGCTGGCGTGGACGGCCGCGTTGAAGGCAAGGAGCGGAAGGACCAGTGCGCAGGTCGGCAGGGGCATGGTGTGCAGAATTCCCCACCTGCGTGAGCGCCTCGTTGGGGTTGGGTGAAAGGCGTGTGATGATGGGGCCAACGGTTCGCCGAGCAACTCGCCCGAACTCGCCAAGGGCGACCGCCATGCGACCGTGGTTGAGTCAACCCAAGTTGAGGATGCGGTCCATCTAGTTCGGCTTTGGAGCGGGAGATGGCGACTCCGTTGTGCGGCGCGTAGCGTCGCGATCGCTCGCGACCTCGCCGATCACGATCAGCGCGGCGGTGCGGAGCTCGCCCGAAAATCGTGGATCGGCTCGCACTTCGGCGTCGAAGGCCTCGAGGGCCTCGATGGAATCATCAACTCGTGCAATGCGGTCGGCGAGCTGCGCCCGAACCCTTTCAACCTGCGCCATGCGTGCGCGGTAGAGCGGGACTCGCTCGCGCATCGGCACTGCACTCCACAGGCGGATCGCTCCGTCCCCGCTCCCGCTGGCGAGAGTGTTGCCATCTGGGCTGAAGGCAACACAGAACACCCCCTTCTCGCAGTTGCCCAGCGGTCTGCCGAGGGCCTTGCCTGTCGACACGTCCCACAGGCAGATTGTCTGGTCCCAGCTTGCGCTGGCAAGGGTGTTGCCGTCCGGGCTAAAGGCGACGCCTGAGACCCAGTTTCGATGCGAGCGAAGGGGGGCGTTGAGCGGCTTGCCAGTCGCCACATCCCAAAGTTGGATAGTGGCTTCTAGACTCCCGCTTGCCAGCGTCCTTCCGTCTGGGCTGAACTCGACGCAGCGGACCTCATCCGATGAGCCATCGGAAATCACGTTAAGTGGTATGCCCGAAACAGCATCCCAAAGGCGTATTGTGCGGTCGTAACTACCGCTAGCAATCGTTCGACCGTCTGGGCTGAAGGCAATGCTAAACACCCGATTCCTGTGGCCTCGGAGTGGGTCACAGACAAGCTTGCCGGCGACGAGGTCCCAGAGTCGGATGGTGTGATCTTCGCCGCTGCTCGCGAGTGTCCTTCCGTCCGGGCTGAAGCTGACGCCCGTGACAGCGGCTTCGTGTCCATGCAAGGACGGACCTCGGCACTTGCCAGTCGAAACATCCCAGAGGTGAATCGACTTGTCGCGACTTCCGGTGGCTAGCGTTGTTCCATCATGACTGAAGTCGACGCTGGTCACTGCGCCTCGATGACCTCGAAGTGGTTGACCAAGGGGCTTGCAGGAGGTTGTATCCCACAGATAGATAGTCTTATCGTCGCCACCACTCGCGAGCATGCTCCGAACGGGATTAAAGGCGACACTTGAGACTCGGCTACTGTGACCCTTCAGGGGCTCGCTGAGGGGCTTTGCGGACGAGGTGTCCCATAGGCGGATCGTCATGTCGCGACTTCCGCTGGCAAGGGTCGTACCGTCAGGGCCGAACGCGACACTGAGAACGAGCAGCTCATGCCCTAGGAGGGGTTCGCCTAGTGGTTTCCCGGTCGAGGCGTCCCACAGCCGGATCGTACGGTCCTGGCTGCAACTCGCGAGCGTCTTGCCATCGACGCTGAACGCAACGCTTGAGACCCACTCTGCATGTCCGCGAAGCGGCTCGCCAAGCGTTGAGTAGTTCGTCAAGTCCCAGATGCGGATCGTGTGATCGCTGCTGCCGCTCGCGAGCGACTTCCCATCCGGACGAAACGCAAGGCTTAGAACCGACTGCTCGTGCCCTCTCAAAGGCTCGCAGCGTGGTTTGGTGGTCGTGGCATCCCAAAGTCGGATTGTGCCGTCATATCCCGCGCTGGCGAATGCCATTCCGTCCGGGCTGAAGGCAACAGCCCTCACCGAGCCTCGTTGCTCGTGAAGCACCGTGCGCAGCGGCTTGCCGGTCGCGACATCCCAGAGTCGGAGCATGTTGTCTTCGCCACCGCTGACAAGCACCTTGCCGTCAGGACTGAACGAGACACTACGGACCGCACCCCGGTGTCCTCGCAGAGCTTCGCCCCTAGGCTTCCGGGTGGCCACATCCCAAAGTCGAACCGTCGTATCTTCGCTCCC
>JASGCG010000256.1 GCA_030054235.1 Bacteroidia bacterium | reverse complement strand
GCGGCTCCTCTCTGACTGCCAGTGCCTGTGCACGTCGATGTACCGCATCGACCAGGCGCACGTGCTCTGGGTGCTCGACGAACTCGCCCAGGGCCGAGTGGTCAATCGCATCTCGGTGCATCCCGAGGCGCGCGCGTTGGCGCGGTTGGCCATCGACCGCATGCTCGCGCTCGTCCCTGCCGGAACCCGGGCACCGGTCGCCGTGGACTGATCGAACCCCGACGTCACCGATCCGTACGATCCCGGCATGAGCAGGGGAGTCTTGTCATCGCGGCTGGTCCGCAGGTCGGCGATCGCGCTGGGCATCGTGATGATCGTGTCCGTGGTGTTGGTGGCTTTGGCCCCGAGCATCGTCAGCGCCACGGTCCTTCCCGGCATCATTCGTGACCAGCTCGCGACGCAGGTCCGCGGCACGGTCAGCGTGGTCAACGCGAACGTGAGCTGGTCGGGGCCGCAGCTCGTGCAGGTGCGGCTGAGCGGCGAGCATGACTCGATCGACGCCACCGTCGCGGTGCACAACAGCCTGCTGGCGCTCGTGCGGGCGAGTGCGCCACTTGATGTACGCCTCGGCGCGACGGTGGAGACAGCTTCGCGCGAGGATGGATCGATCACGCTGATGGACCTGCTGAAGCCTGCAGCGCCGCCATCCGCGCCGAAGGCTGGCGCGGCGAGCACGAACGAGCCGAAGGCGCCGGCGTCCCTGCCGGCCATCCTGCGCGGTGCACGGATCGCGCTCGATCCCGTGCAGGTCGTCGTCAAGCCGCTCGGTGCCGGCAGCACGATGCGTGTCGACGGCGCCAGCGCGACGATCGCGCTCGATGGCAGCGATGCCACCGTGAAGGCCAAGGGGTCCACGTCGATCGATGCCGAGCGTGGATCGTTCGAACTCGATGCCACCATGCGCGGCCTCGTCGGGCGCGATGGCGTGCTGACGCCGACGACGGCAGGAGTCGAGCTCGCCATGAAGGCCACGGCGCTGCCGGTCTCTGCAGGAACGCAGGATGTGGTCGTGCGGACGCTCGGTCTGACGGCAAAGGCCGAGAGCCTTGCCCGAGCGGTCGATGTCCAGTTCGATGCTTCGCTCGAGGCGAAAGGCAATGCGCCGAGCACCGCGAGCGGCCGCGTGCGGCTGAACGGACTGCTGACCCCGTCGGGCACGCTCTCCTCGAAGGCCACGGCCTCGGGGCAGGTCGCGCTCGGTGCAGTCCCCACGGCCATCCTCGCGCCGTTCTTGCATGGGACGGGGCTCGAGGCCAGGCGCGACCTCGGCGACACGGTGATTGCGACGCTCGACTTCGACGGCCCTTCCGCCACGCTCGCGGCACGCAGCGATCGATTCACGCTCACGGGAACGGCGCGGCTCGATGACGTCGCCAACCAGGCGATCGTGCAGGGCGTGGCGCTCGAGACCACGCTGGCCAAGCCGCTGCTGCGTGGCTTCGGTCTGCCGGTGATGAACGACGTGCCGCTGTCGCTGCGCGTGGAGCGCGCGGTGGTGCCGATGGGTGATCGCCCGATCGAGGACATTCAGGCGATCGCGACGGTCGCCATGAAGGGTGTCGTGATCGACGGCATCGAGCAGGCGAAGGATGGTCTCGTGCTCGGCGACATCACGATGGGCCTGCGCACCTCGCGACTGGCCGATCGTGCGCAGGTGCAGCTTTCGCTGGCCAACGGCGTGGCGCAGGGCTCGATCGCTGCGTTCGTCGTGCCGAGCTTCGATGCTGGCACGGTCAAGGGTGCGCGCGTGGAGCTTGAGCGCTCATCGATCGCGGCAACCATCGGAAACGAATGGCTTTCTGGAACGGGCCTCGTGCTTCGTCGCCCGGCAGCCACGGCGGTCACGATTGATCGGGCCACGTTCACGGCCGGGGCGTCGGGACTCGATCTTGCCAACGCCATGATCGAGGCGACCATCGGCATCGAACCAATGTCGCTCGGCGGGGTGGTCGGCCCCGACGCGTGGCTCGATGTGGCGGCCACGACCGTCGGGCTCCGCTCCGGCGCCCTCTCGAAGGGCATGCAGGTGTCCTTCACGGGCGGCGCGAGCGGCTTCGCGGCCAAGGCCGATGTGGCGTTCGCCGGGCTCGTGTCCACGGCGGGTGCGATCACGCCCGATGCCGCGCGCGCGAGCGGCTCGATCCAGGTCGACGCGATCGATCTCTCGCGGGTGCCGCACGTCCCCGAGCGCATGCAGCGGATGTCCGGACTCGTGGGGCTGGGTCGACCGGTCCTGACGGCACAGTTCGATGGCAACCGCAGCTCGGTAGCGGCGCAGGTCGCGCTCAAGGGCCCGGCCGCGGAACTCGCAGCGCAGGGGCAGTGGTCGCCCGAACGGACCGTGGTCCGCGGCCTGCAGGGCTCGATCTCGGTTGCCGATGGCCTGCCGGAGTTGCTCGGTGTGCAGGGCCTTCGGCTCTCGGCGCCCGCGCGGCTCGCGCTCGCCTGTGACGAGCTCACCCTGCTCACGCCAGCGCCGGCTCCGAGCGCTGTTGAAGTCAAGGCACAGAAACTGCAACTCGGCATCGATCGCTTGGAGTTGAGCGCGTGTCCGGGCTTGGACAGCGGCATCGTGGTGGAGCGCCTGGCCATCGAGGGCACGGCCTCTCGAACGGCTTCGGGGGACCTGGACTGGTCGGGCACGATCGCCGCGGCTGTGCCCGGCGAAGTCGAGGCCAAGGGGCAGTTGGCGCTGGCGCTTCCTCAGTCCGGTCCGCCTTCGGGCAACGCCACGCTCCGAGCCACGCTCTCGGGTGGCACCGCGCTGCTGGGGCGGTTCACGCAGAGCCCATACCTCGCTGCGGTCGCTGGCCCCGGCACCGTTGACCTGACGTGGTCTGGACAGGGTGGCAAGGATGGCGTTGAGCTGGCGGCTGCTTTGGCGCGACTCTCAGCAAGGGCAAAGGTCGAGCTGGATCCCGCGATCGCGGGTCAGGGCGGTCGGGCGCTCCGCGTGCCGACAGCTTCGGTCACCTGCTCGATGCCGCGCCTGGTCCTCGATCGCGTTCTCGCAGGGACGGATCCGGGTGCTGCGGACTGGACGGACGCCACGGTGGTGCCGATCGCGGCAACGTTCACAGGCGTGCAGGTGAGCGCCGACCGGCGCGCTGCGTCGCTCACGGCAGACGCATCGATCGGCGCGTTCACAGCTCGACCAAGCGAATCGCTCTCGCTCGCGCTCGACAAGACGCGACTGACCGCGTCGATCGCGTCGCTGGACTCCGGCGCGCGTGTGACGATCGCCACCGAGGTCGCGATCGACGGCGCAGCGCCCCAGCCGGCGACCGTCGACCTTGACCTCAAGGGTGATCTGCGCGGCATGCTCGCCAAGGACGGTGCGATCGACGTGCGTGGTTCGAGCATCAAGCTCTCGGCCCCAGGTGCGCTCGTGCAGCCGTTCATCGCGGCCAAGCCCGTTGCAGCCGCTGCTGCCGCGCCGGCGCCCAAGGATGCGCCCTAGGGTGCGCC
>JASGCG010000255.1 GCA_030054235.1 Bacteroidia bacterium | reverse complement strand
ACGAAGATTCGCCGCGCGAACGGCCCCGACCGCCGCGCTTGCCGCGACCGCCACGGCCTTCGCCGCCACCGGTCACGGGCTGCGGGGCCGATTCGCCCTGCACCGCGGCGCTCGCCGGTGGTTCCGCCAGCGACAGGTCGTTCGGGAGCGGCTGCACCGGGATCTGCTGGCGCGTGAGCTTCTCGATGTCACGCAGGAGCCCGCGCTCCTCGCCGTCGCAGAAGCTGATCGCCGCACCGCTCGCACCCGCACGAGCCGTGCGGCCGATGCGGTGCACGTACGCCTCGGCTTCCATGGGCAGGTCAACGTTCACCACATGCGTGATGCCGTCGATGTCGAGTCCGCGCGCCGCGATGTCGGTCGCCACGAGCACGCGCACGCGGCCCTCGCGGAACGCCTCGAGTGCACGGATGCGCTGGTTCTGGCCCTTGTTGCCGTGGATCGCCTCGCTCTTGATGCCATGCGCACGCAGGCGCTTCATGACGCGGTCGGCGCCGTGCTTCATCTTGGTGAAGGCGACCACGCGCTCCATGCCAGGATCCTTGAGCAGATGCACCAGCAGCGCGACCTTGTGCGCCTTGGGCACGTGGATCAGGGACTGCGTGATCTTCTCGACCGTGGTGGCCACGGGCGTGACGGCGACCTTGGCCGGATCACGCAGCAGCTGGTTGGCCAGGTGCTGGATCTCGCTTGGCATGGTTGCGCTGAAGAGCATCGTCTGGCGATCCTTCGGCACCTTCGCGGCAATCCGCTGGATCGGCTTGATGAAGCCCATGTCGAGCATGCGGTCAGCCTCGTCGAGCACGAAGATGCTCACGCGGTCCAGATGCACGAAGCCCTGGTCCATCAGGTCGATGAGGCGACCCGGCGTGGCGACGAGGACATCGACGCCGGCCTTGAGCGCGTTCACTTGTGGGTTCTGGCCGACACCACCGAAGATCACGGCATGCCGGAGCGCCAGGTGCTTGCCGTAGGTGGCGAAGCTCTCGCCGATCTGTGCAGCGAGCTCGCGCGTGGGTGCCAGGATCAGTGCGCGCGGGCGACGGCCCGTGCGCAGGTCGCCCTGCTCGCCTGACTTCATTCGGTGGAGGATGGGCAGCGCGAACGCCGCCGTCTTGCCGGTGCCGGTCTGCGCGATGCCGAGCAGGTCGCGACCGGTCATCCCGATGGGGATCGTCTGCGCCTGGATCGGCGTGGGCGTGGTGTACCCCTCGGCCTCGACGGCCTTCAGGATCATGGGGTGGAGTCCGAGCTGGGAGAAGCCTGCGGTCGCGGGCACGGTCGAATGGGTCGATTCAGTCAAAAGAGATAACCAAGTCTGATTGCAGCCTGAGCACGGATGCTGCAATCGGGATGAGGCTTGTTCGCGATTCCGGGGGCGCTCCGGCAACAACCGGCGGGCGCGGAAACGGGAAAGGCCAGGAGCGACGCCACCCACCGCTTCCGTTGCGATTCGTGGCGTTGCCGGCGCAGTCCCAGAGGTTCGCAAGCGTTGGTCGCTCGCGCTGGTTCACCGGCTGAAGGCACGCAGCATAGCGCGCGCCGCCGATCAACGCAATGGCAACGTGATCGTGACCTCAAGATCGATCGGAAACACGCGTTCCTGGCCGTTCACGATGGCATCTTCGGGCGTGATGAGCGATCCATCGACGCGGAACTCGGGTTCATATGGGCCGCCGGCGGGTCCCGTCACGACCACAGCGAAGCGAACCTTGAGCACGTGCTCGCCATCCTTCAGCGACTCGACCGGTGCCGTGATCGTGAAGCGATCGGGCTCCGCCAGCCGTCGCTTGAGCTGGGCCTGGACGTCGGCGGACTGTCCGGGCAGCATGGCGAGCGTCGCCGCACGCTGGTCTGCATTCACATCGTCATCCGTGAGCGCGCGTGTATCCCCGAGCTCCATCGAGACGCCATCGAGCGCTGCCTCGAGCAGCACCACACGTGGCTCGACCCCTGCACTGCCAGGCACCGTGAACAGGTTCTCGCCGACCGTCGGCAGAAGATCGACCCTGAGAGCACCATCCTCAACGCGAGGTTCAGCGCGCACCATGACCCCCGCCAACGCCATGCGCTTGGCCCATGACTCATCGAGCACGCCGCTCGCCAACGCGCCCGCCAGCAGGCCGTTCGCGAAGACGCGCCGCTGGCTCGATCGCTCGATGGCTTCCAGCAAGAGTTCCGCGGCCTGCCGCGTCTCGCTCGGCGTGAGCTGCTGCTGCGAGAGCTCGTAGAACAGGAGCGGCGATGGCCCCGTGACGCGCGCCATCTGCAGCGAGAGCCACGGCGGCAAGGTCATCATCATGGCCGCGAACGGCACGGCGGCCGAGACCACGACCACCGCCAGCACGCCAACGATCCACGTCACGCGTCGCTGACCACGCTGCACGCTCGTGACTGCGCCGGATCCGGCGAGGTCGGCGTTGCATTCCGGGCATCGGGCCGGAGGAAGATCGGCGAGCTCCTGCGTGCACGCGGCGCAGCGCGCGCGTCCGCGCTGGCCGGTGAGGGTCGGCATCATCACCACCCAGCAGGGCGCAGCGAGCAGCATCAGCATGACGAAGCCCGGCAGGTACACCCCGGTCAGGAACCGCACGGCCAGCAGCACGGGCAGCACCAAGCCGAACGAACAACACGCGGCCACGAGCAATCGGCGGCGCATCGGTACGGCAGGATCGATGAGGCTGAACGTCACACGCCAGACCGGATCGAGCCAGCGCATCCAGCGCCGATGCGCGGAGAGCTGCCGCCCGAGCGACATGGCCTCGACCACCTGCTGCGTCGCCACGGCTTCCCAGTACCGGATGAGCAACGGTTGCTGCCCAGCATGCACCCCATGCGTGCATGGATGCTCCCGTACCGAAGCCAGGCACGCCGGACACACGCAGCCCTCGTCATCCCAGATGCGCTCCAACGCGCGCGAGTGTCGCCGGTTCTGCCGCAGCGCCGGAACCAGCGACACGAACACGCAGAGGTAGGCGACCCCGCCCATCCATCGCAGCGGCGAACTCCCCAAGGCGAACAGGACACCGCCCGCGAGCACGCTCATGACCAAGCCGAGCAGCATGCCGCCGAACTGCTTGACCAGCGTGATCCGCTGGCCCATCCATTCAGCGCGGGTGATCGTCCAGGCCACCATGCGCGGACTATACGCCGCGGCACGCACCCTTCGTTCAGAGCGAGCGCAGGAACGCGATCAGGTCATCGCGCTCCGCATTGCCGAGCCGCTCGAAGCCGGCACGGCTCCGCTCCGCCTCTCCGCCGTGCCAACGGATTGCTTCCTCGATCGAGCGCGCGCGGCCGTCATGTAAGAGCCGCGTGTGCCCGTTGACCGTCTCGATCAGACCGATGCCCCAGAGCGGCGGTGTGCGCCACTCGGAACCGCTGGCCGCGCCGTCGGGGCGACCGTCGGCGAGCCCTGGGCCAAGATCATGCAGCAAGAGATCGGTGTAGGCGGCGAACTCGACATCCCG
>JASGCG010000254.1 GCA_030054235.1 Bacteroidia bacterium | reverse complement strand
GTGCGCCGCATGGCGATTCGCCGCGAGTGCGCCGCCTACGCCGAAAAGTTCATCAAGCTGCAGGGCGAGGAGATGCAGCGGCTGCTGACCTTCGCCGACTACGCGCACCCGTACGCCACCATGCAGCCGGCGTACGAAGCCGCCACGCTCGAGGTCTTCGCAGGCATGGTCGAGCAGGGGGTCGTCTACCGCGACCTGAAGCCGGTGCACTGGTCGATCGCCAACCGCACGGCGCTGGCCGAGGCCGAGCTCGAGTACGAGGAGCGGCAGGACCTGTCGGTCTACGTGGACTTCGAGCTCGAGGACCGCGAGGCCGCCGAGCGCGCCTTCGGTTGCGAGATCGACCAGACCCCGTGCCTGATGATCTGGACCACCACGCCGTGGACGCTGCCGGCCAACCTGGCGATCGCGTGCCACCCACGCTACCGCTACGCGCTCGTCGAGCACGACGGCGCGCTGAGCATCGTTGCGGCCGAGCTCTGGCCCAAGGTCGCCGCGACGATCAAGGCCGAGAAGGTCCGCATGGTCGCCGAGTGCGACGGTGCCGCCCTCGTGGGCCTGGCCTACCGCCATCCGTTCTGCGCGCGCTCGGGTCGCGTGGTGGCTGCGGAGTACGTCACGCTCGAGGACGGCACGGGCCTGGTGCACACGGCTCCCGGCCACGGCGCCGAGGACTACCGAACGGGCCTCAAGGAAGGCCTGCCCACCTATTGCCCGGTCCGCGACGATGGCACCTACGACGACACCGTGCCCGAGTGGCTGCGCGGCCTGAGCGTGTGGGATGCCAACGCCAAGGTCACCGAGCATCTGCGCGAGAGCGGGCACCTGGTCTTCGATCACGCCTTCACCCACTCGTACCCGCACGACTGGCGGAGCAAGACGCCGGTCATCTTCCGTGCGACCGAGCAGTGGTTCATAGGCGTCGACCGTCCCGTCAAGCGCGATGGCCGCACGCTGCGCCAGCTCGCGCTCGATGCCGTCGAGCACCGAGTCACCTTCGTGCCCGATTGGGGCCGCAACCGCATGCGCGGCATGCTCGAGAACCGCCCGGACTGGTGCATCAGCCGCCAGCGTTCGTGGGGCCTGCCGATCCCGGCGTTCCTGCGCCCCGATGGCAGCGCGTTCATGACGGCCGCAAGCATCCGTGCGGTCGCCGCGGTCTTTGCGCAGAAGGGCAGCGATGCCTGGTTCCAGCTCTCGGCGCAGGAACTTCTGGCCGGCTACGACGCCGCAAAGGATGCTGATGCACCCGCGGGCCTCGACGTGGCCACACTGACCAAGGGCAACGACATCTTCGACGTCTGGTTCGAGGCTGGCAGCAGCTGGCACTCCGTGCTGCGCACGCGCGGCATCGGCTTCCCGAGCGAGCTCTACCTCGAAGGCAGCGACCAGCACCGCGGATGGTTCCAGCTCTCGCTGCTGCCCGCGCTCGCGGTCACGGGTGAGCCGCCCTTCCGCACGCTCCTGACGCACGGCTTCATGGTCGACAAGGACGGCCTGAAGATGTCCAAGAGCCTCGGCAACGCGCTCGACGTGGCGGCGCTGCTCAAGGACTACGGCGCCGACGTCGCGCGGTGGTGGGTGAGCAGCGTGCCCTATGACGGCGACATCAAGATCGATCTCGAGTACTTCCGCCTCGCCGGCGAGAGCTACCGCAAGGTGCGCAACACGATCCGCTTCCTGCTCTCGAACCTCGAGGGCTTCGTGCCGGGCCAGCGGGTCACGGTCGAGCCCGAGTCGATCGACGGCTGGGCGCTTGCCGAGCTCGCCGCGCTCCAGGCGACCGTGCGCAGCGCCTACGCGGCCTACGACTTCCGTGCCGCGCACGTGGCGATCTTCGATTTCTGCAACGAGACCCTCTCGGCGATCTACTGCGCCGCGACCAAGGACCGCCTGTACTGCGATGCGCGCGATGCCGCGCGCCGCCGTCGCACGCAGCAGGTCATGCACGATGCCGTGACGGTGCTCTGCCAGCTCCTTGCGCCGATCCTGCCGCACACGGCAGACGAGGCCTGGAGCGCGCTGCATGGCGGCTCGCCCGCTGCGAGCGTGATGGCCTCCACGCACATCGACCTCGGCGCCGTCGTGCGACATGGTGCGTGGGAGTCGGCCTTCGCCGTGCGTGAGCGTGCGCTCAAGGCGCTTGAGGAAGCCAAGGCTGCGGGCATCGAGAATCCGCTCGATGCCGGCGTCGCGGTCGGCAGTGGCATCGATGCCGAACTCCCCGGTGCGCTCACCGCCCTGGCTTCCGTGCAGGCTGACCTTGCCGATCTCTTCGGCGTCTCGCGCGTGAGCCTCGGGGGGGCAGGTGCGGTGTCGATCACCGACCTGCGCAGCGAGCCGCGTTGCGATCGCTCATGGCGCCGCGATGGCACCGTGCGTCAGCGTTCCGATGGCGGCATGCTGAGCGACCGCGATGCAGCCGCGGTCGGCGTGGCATGAGGAAGGGACCCGCGGGCGGGCACGACCGGTGAGGTGACGCCCCGGCTCGGGAGAAGTCGCGGAAGAAGTCGCGGAAGTAAGACGGCGCGCGAGATCAGC
Organism: Bacteroidia bacterium; assembly: GCA_030054235.1. Lineage (GTDB taxonomy): Bacteria > Planctomycetota > Phycisphaerae > Phycisphaerales > SM1A02 > SYIB01. The sequence goes on along the minus strand of JASGCG010000254.1, from coordinate 955 downwards.
TGACGCGGCTGCCAGCCTTGACCGGCTTCTCGACCGCGAGCACGACGACGTTGCGTTCGTCGGGGCCGGGCTTGGCGCCGTCGACAGCGGGGGCGGCGTCGGCCTTCAGGTCGCTTGCGGCCAGGATCATGCCGTGGCTGATTTCGCCGCGCAACGTGCGGGGTTCGAGGTTCGCCACGATCACGACCTGCTTGCCGACGAGGCTCGCCGGCTCGTACCAGGCCTTGATGCCTGCGCAGACCTGACGGCCTTCCGGCGTGCCGTCGTCCAAGCGAAGCTTCAGCAGCTTGTCGGCGTTCGGGTGCGGCTCGGCGCTGAGCACCGTCGCCACGCGCAGGTCGACCTTGGCGAAGTGATCGAATGGAATCTGCGGCAGGGGCTCGCTCACTTGGATGCCTCCGTGCCCACGCCCAAGGTGCCAAGACCTTCGGTCGTGCCAATCGTGCCTGGATCGGCGACGGCGGGGCCCTCGTTCATTTCGCCCATCGTCGTGAAGTTGTGCCGGCGCTTGAGCGCCGCATAGGAGAAGAGCTCCTGCATGTCCTTCACTTCGTCCTGCATGGCGATGCCGCGCAGGCGGCCGCCCATGGCCAGGGTTTCGTACTCAGCGCGGTCCATGCGGTCGATGCCGCGCAGCTGCGCGACCATGACCGCGAGCCGGTCCGGCAGCGCCACCACGACGGTGCGGTCGAGCGCCGGTACATCGGCCACGGGCTTGTCGGTGGGCAGCGCCATCGCGGCCTTCACGAGCGCGCTCATCGCGGTCTCGTCATTGCCAAGGCCGGGAATCGCCATGCCCATGCGCATGCCGAACTGCAGGAACTGCGGGTTGACTTCGCTGAGATCAATGAAGGGCACGGGCACCGCGCCGTACATGACACCGATCGATCCGATGCCATCGGTCGCGGCCATCGTGCGGAGCTGATCAACCTGCTTGGCAAGGATGTCGTAGATC
>JASGCG010000253.1 GCA_030054235.1 Bacteroidia bacterium | reverse complement strand
TGATGCGCTCGAGCCCCGTGCCTTGCCCCACCGGACGTGCCTTCGCCTGGCTCACCTTGAAGCCGTTGTACTGCGCGGGATTGTGGCTGGCGGTGACCTGCACGCCGCCTCCGGCACCGAAGTGGTTGATCGCGAAGTACACCGCCGGCGTGTCGACGAGGCCGATGTCGATCACGTTGGCGCCGAAGTCGAGCATCCCGTCCATGAGTGCGCGCGAGAGCGATGGGCTGCTGCGCCGCATGTCCCTGCCGACCACGATGTGACGCATGCCAGGACTGTCGAGGCCCTGCTCCTGTGCACGCTCAGCGAGGAATCGCGCCGTGGCGTATCCCACTGACCAAGCGCCGTCCTCGTTGAGCGGTTCGGGGTAGGTCGCACGGACGTCGTAGGCCTTGAAGCATCGATCGATCATGGCGGCGGATCCTATCGGCCACTGCAGCAATAATCCGCTCTCACGCTGCTTGCCGCCATGCGACGGTCCCGGTAGCCTTGCCCGTCTGCCCCGAGCGGCCGGCGGACACGCGTCCTCCCCTGCGCGCGGCAGCGCGGCGTGCACGATGGGCGCGCGGCGAACTCACTGCTCGAAGGGCATCCCGCCCGACCCTGAAGCGCCCTCATGGCGGCAGGGCGACCATCGCGCCAGGCCGTCGGTGTCGCTGTTCGAAAGGAAACGACCATGTCATCGCTCGTCAACGAACTCATCGAAGCAGGCATCCACTTCGGCCAGCGCCGCAGCAACTGGAACCCGAAGATGGGCCCGTTCATCCACGGGACCAAGAACCAGATCCACATCATCGACATCAAGGAGACCATCAAGGGGATCCTGCTCGCGAAGAAGTTCATCGCGAAGTGCGTGTCGGAGAACAAGGACGTCGTCTTCGTCGGCACCAAGCGCCAGGCCCGCGCGGCCGTCGAGACCCACTGCGGCGCAGCGGGCATGCCCTACGTGACCGAGCGCTGGCTCGGCGGCACGCTCACCAACTTCCGCACCGTGCGTGAACGCCTGAAGCGCCTCGAGGAGCTCGAGCGCCTCGTCGAGACCGGCGAGATCAAGAACTACTCGAAGAAGATGGAAGCCCAGCTCGCCCGCGAGCACAAGAAGATCTACCGCAACCTCAACGGCCTCCGCTCGATGACCCGCCTGCCCGGCGCGCTCGTCGTGATCGACACGCAGCGCGAGATGAACGCGCTGAACGAAGCCAAGAACCTCGGCATCCCGACGATCTGCCTCATCGACACCGACGGCAATCCCGACATGGCCGACATCCCGATCCCCGGCAACGACGACAGCATGCGCTCGATCGACATCGTGGTGCGTGAACTCTGCGCCGCGGCCACCGAAGGCAAGGGCAACCGCACGTCGGCCCCGGCCTCGAACGATGCCGACGCCCCCGCCGGCGAAGGCGATGCCCAGGCTCCGCGCCGCCGCAGCGCCCGCAGCCGCTTCCGCATGGACGACGGCCAGGGCGCAGCCGCCAGCCCCGCCGCCGGCGCCTGATCCAACGCACCAGAACACCAACGGAGCACCACCATGAGCACCGCCGCAATCGATCCCAAGACCGTGATGAAGCTGCGACAGAAGACCGGACTCGGCATGGGCGCCTGCAAGGATGCCCTCGTCGAGGCCAACGGCGACTTCGATGCCGCCGAGAAGCTCCTGCGCGAGCGCATGAAGGACAAGATGGACGGCCGCACCGACCGGCCCGCCGGCGAGGGCTGCCTGGCCATCGCCGCAGGCGCGGGCAAGATCGCCATCGTCGAGATCCGCAGCGAGACCGACTTCACCGCCAAGAACGCGGAGTTCCGCGCCATGGCGGCCGACGTCGCGAAGATGGCGCTCGAGGCTGCTGCCGGCACCGTTGCTGCCACCGCCGCGATCACCACGCGCGTGGATGACGTTCGCCTCAAGACCGGCGAGAACGTCCAGTTCGCGCGCGGCGAGGTGATGGCGGGCAAGTCCTACGCCTCCTACCTGCACCACGACCACAAGCAGGGCGCGATCCTCGAGTTCACCGGCACCCTCGATGCCGAGACCGGTGCAGCGATCTGCCAGCACATCGTGGCTTCGCCCGTGACCCCGCAGGCCATCGATGAGACCGGCCTGCCGGCCGACCAGCTTGCGCAGAAGCGCGCCGAGGCAACCGCCGAAGCGACCGCCAGCGGCAAGCCGGCCCAGATCGCCGAGAAGATGGCCGAAGGCAAGATGCGCAAGTGGTTCGAGGAAGTCACCCTCCTCGGCCAGGCGTTCGTCTTCGACGAGAAGAAGAAGATCAAGGATCTGCTGCCCGCGGGCACCACGCTGACGGGCTTCCGTCGCATGGTCGTCGGCGGCAGTTGAGCTGGGCCGTCCCGCCCTGAACGCTCCGATGTTCATCGGAGCCATGACGAGGCGTCCTTCGGGGCGCCTCGTCTCGCTTTTGCGCTGCGGCTCCGTACACTCCGCGACCATGAAGTTCGACCTTCGCCACGGATGGGCGACGGTCGCGGTCGTGGCGCTCACCGGCGCCTCCGCGGCCCTGCTCGTGTCGGCCAGCCATCGTGCCAGCGCGCGAGCGCCTGCAGCGTCGCAATCCCCCACCGTCGCCACCAAGACGCAGTCAGCCGCCGCGGCCACGATCTCCATCGATGCGGCGATCACCGAGCAGATCCGCGCCGCGATCGCCAAGAGCGGGCTCGCCTCGAACGTCACTGCCGTCGTGGGCGATCTTGATCGCGATGCGGTGATCGTCGACCTCGGCGGCTCGCGCCCGATGCGGCCGGCCAGCAACCAGAAGGCCATCACCACGGGCCTGGCGATGATGGTGCTCGGCGATGGCTTTGCCTTCGGGACCAAGCTCCTGCTGCAGGGCGACCGCCTCACGATCGTCGGTGACGGCGATCCATCGCTCGGCGATCCCGAACTCCTGTCGGGCACGGTGTGGAAGGATGCCCAAGGTGCCATGCACACCGGCCTCACGCCGGAGCAGCTGGTCGACCAGTGGGCCCGTGCCGTCGAGCGTCTGCGCATGCCGCGCATCCGCGAGATCGTCGTCGACGACCGCATCTTCGCACGCGAAGGCGCTCACCCCGACTGGCCGCGCGACCAGCTCGACGCGACCTACTGCGTGGCCTGCTGGGGCATCAACTTCCACTTCAACTCGCTACGGTTCTGGCTCACCCCGAAGGATGGGAAGGTGGCGTGGCGAACGCAGCCGGCGGCTCCGTGGCTCACGGTCGTGAACGACGCCACCGCCAGGCAGGGCAAGGGCGCCAAGCAGTCCGCCGGCATCGCGCGGACACAGGGCACCGACGCGTACGCCATCAAGGGCAACCTGGCGAAGGCCGATGGCCCCTACATCGTCACGATGCAGGATCCCCCGCTCTTCCTCGGCAACCTGCTCGCGTCGCGCTTGCGCACCAACGGCATCGATGTCGGATCGGTGCGCCTCGCCACCGCGGGAGATGCTGCGGCAACCGGTACCGCGGTCGGCCCCACGCTCAGCACGCCGCTGGGCAGCGTGG
>JASGCG010000010.1 GCA_030054235.1 Bacteroidia bacterium | reverse complement strand
AACTGGAACGTGCGCACGGTCGCCGGGTTGGCGTACATGTCGACGTACCGGCGGCGGTACCGGGTCTCGTCGTCGGAGAGCCCGTGCCACTTGCCCGGCGGCGGTTCGAGGCTCTTGCACTGCATGGTGACGCCATCGGCCCACACGCAGGTCTCGCCGCGATTGGTGCGGCCGACGCGCCCGGTCACGCTGAGGAGATCGCCGTAGTCGGCCATCGAGGCGACCTTGAAGGCAGCTTCAGGGACATTCGCCTTCGAGACGCTGACCTGCAGGTCACCCGAATGGTCGCGAAGCCACATGAAGACGAGCTTGCCCATGTCGCGGTGCTGCACCACGCGGCCGGCGACGGTGACGGCGGAACGACGATCATCGATCCGCACCGAGGGATCGGCCTTGGCAGCCTTCGCACCATCTTCGTAGGCCACATGCGCGGCCTCATCGAAGGCTGCGCGCGCCTGCGCGAGCGGCGTGATGCCATCGACGCGCTGGCCGAAGGGCTCGACGCCGAGTTCGCTGCGCAACCGCTCGAGCTTCGCCCGGCGCGCGGCCACGAGGACCGATGGATCTTCCTGCTCGCCCGAGGGCTGCTCGCTCACGGTGGACTCCTTCATGGAATGACGGCGATGGTAGCGAAAGCGATCGCGCCCCCCGCTACCATCGCCCGACTCCCATGAGCCCGTCCCAGATCAAGCGCATCGGCATCCTCACCGGCGGCGGCGACTGCCCCGGACTCAACGCCGTGATCCGCGCCGTCGCGAAGACCGCCATGCTCCAGCACGGGATCCAGGTCTTCGGCATCGAGGATGGCTTCCAGGGCCTCATCGAGGACCGCGTCCGCGCACTGAGCTTCGCCGACGTCTCGGGCATCCTCACGCGCGGCGGCACCATCCTGGGCACCAACAACAAGTGCAACCCGCGCAAGTGGGCGATCGGCCGCAACGCCGACGGCTCGCCGGTCTTCGCTGACTGCACGCCGCAGTGCATCGCCACGGTCGAGCGTCACGGACTCGATGCGATCGTCGTGATCGGCGGCGACGGCACCATGGCCGCATCGACCGGATTGGTCGATGCGGGCATCAACATCATCGGCGTCCCCAAGACGATCGACAACGACTTGCACGGCACCGAGATCACCTTCGGCTTCCTCACGGCGGTGGCCACGGCGACCGAGGCGCTCGACAAGCTGCACTCGACCGCCGACAGCCACCACCGTGTGATGGTCTGCGAGGTCATGGGGCGCAACGCAGGCTGGATCGCGCTCACCGCGGGCGTGGCCAGCGGCAGCGACATCATCCTGATCCCCGAGATCCCGTTCGAGCTCGACACGATGTGCGAATACATCGATCGGCGCGTGGCGCACGGACCGGGCTTCGCGATCATCGTGGTCGGCGAGGGCGCCATGCCCAAGGGCGGCAGCCAGATGATCCGCCAGATCGACCCCACGAGCCCCGATCCCGTGCGGCTCGGCGGCATCGGCGCGTGGGTCGCGCAGGAATTGGCCAAGCGCACCACGGCGGACGTGCGCAGCACGAACCTCGGCCACATCGTGCGCGGCGGCACGCCGATCGCCGCCGACCGCATCCTGGCCACGCACTTCGGCTACCACGCCATCGCGATGCTCATGGACGGCGCGCGCAACCGGCTCGTCGTGCGCCAGAACAACATCTTCAGCGACATCGACCTCATGGCCTCGGCCGGCAAGCAGCGCCTGGTGCCGGTCGACCATCCGCTGGTCTCGGCGGCGCGCGCGATCGGCACGAGCTTCGGCGACGTCGCGCCCGCACCACGCGCCTCGCGCGAGCCGAGCGCCGTCTTCTGATCGATGGCTGCGGTGGCACTCCACGCCCTGCCCCGCGCACTCGCCGACCACGAGGTCCGCGAGACCGTGCGCGCAGCGGCGGAGGCTTTGGCCGAGCGCCAAGGCGTGAAGCTGGTCCATCTTTGGATCGATGCCGATGGGCTCGAGGCCGAACTCGAAGGGCCGCCGCTGGTCGCAATGGGCTTCGCCGCGGAGCTGCGCACGACGACCAACAGGTGGGCCGTGCACCGAGGGCTGGGCGAACTCTGGCGCTCCTGAAGGCCGGATCGCGCTGCCGTAGGATCGCGGCATGCTCCTGATGGCCTTGGTGGCATTCGCATGCGGCAGCGTGCCGTTCGGCGTGCTGATCGCGCGCGCGCACGGCCGGGACATCATGCAGGAAGGCAGCCGCAACCCGGGTGCGACCAACGTCGGCCGCGTGCTCGGCCGCCCGTGGGGCTTCCTCTGCTTTGCGCTTGATTTCCTGAAAGGCTTCGTGCCGGTGGCCATCGCCGGCACGCAGGCTGGACTGTGGGGCAAGCCCGCCGCGGAGCTCGCCCCGGGCATGCAGTTCGCGTGGATCGGGATCGCTGCGGCGGCCATGCTCGGCCACATGTTCAGCCCGTGGATCCGCTTCAAGGGCGGCAAGGGCGTGGCCACGATCTTCGGCGGGCTGTGCGCGATCTGGCCTGCGGTCGGCGTGCCCGTGCTGGCGGCGTTTGCGCTCTGGGTGATCACGGTGCTCCTCTGGCGCTACGTGTCACTCGCCTCGATCGTGGCTGCTGCGGCGCTGCCGATCGCAACGCTCGCGTGGAATGCGCGCACGGCGGATGGCTGGTCGATCGAGGGCGTCTGGCCGATGGTCGCGGTGAACGCTGCGCTCGGCGCGCTCGTCATCTGGAAGCACCGCTCCAACATCGCCCGCCTGCGCGCGGGCACCGAGAACAGGATCGGCGGCAGTGCCGCCACGCAACGATGAACGATTCCACCCATCACGGCTACCGAAGCCCGCTCGAGGAACGCAACGCCAGCCGCGAGATGCGCTCGCTGTTCAGTGCGCAGCGCAAGTTCGGCACGTGGCGCCGCATCTGGCACGCACTCGCCACGGCGGAGCACGAGTTGGGCCTGCCCGTCTCGGCCGCGCAGGTCGCTGCGATCGGCGCGCACCTGGACGACATCGACTTCGAGGCCGCGGCCAAGCACGAGCGAGCGCTCCGCCACGACGTCATGGCGCACGTGCACACGCTGGGCGACGCAGCAACGGAGGCTCGCGCCATCATCCACCTCGGCGCGACCAGCCAGGACGTGGTCTGCAACGCCGATGCGATCCTGATGCGCGAGGCACTCGACCTGATCGCCGTGAAGCTCGCGCGCGCGATCGATCGCCTGGGCCGGTTCGCCGCCACGCATCGTGCGCTGCCCTGCCTGGGCTTCACGCACTACCAGCCGGCGCAGCCCGTGACCGTGGGCAAGCGCGCGTGCCTGTGGGCGTACGACCTTGCGCTCGCCCTCGCCGACCTCGAACACCGCCGCGACACGCTGGCGCTGCGCGGGCTGCGGGGCGCAACCGGCACGCAGGCGAGCTTCCTGCAGCTGTGCGGGAATGACCCCGCCAAGGTCGATGCGCTGGAACGCCGCTTCGCGCAGCTCTTGGGTTGGCCCGAGGGCCGTCTCCATCCGGTGTGCGGGCAGACCTACACGCGCGTGGTGGATGCGCAGGTGCTCTCGAGCCTCGCCGCAGCAGCAGCCGCCATCCACAAGTGCGCCACCGACATCCGCCTGCTGGCGAATCTCAAGGAGCTCGAGGAGCCCTTCGAGAAGGACCAGATCGGTTCGAGCGCGATGCCCTACAAGCGCAATCCGATGCGCTGCGAGCGGGCGTGCGGCCTCGCGCGATTCGTGATGAGCATGCCGCAGAATGCGCTCGACACGGCCGCCGTGCAGTGGCTCGAGCGCTCGCTCGATGACTCCAGCAACCGCCGGCTCTCGATCGCTGAGTCGTTCCTGGCGCTCGATGGTGCGCTCGACCTTGTCTGCAACGTGGTGGACGGGCTGGTCGTCTATCCGCACCAGGTGCGCGCCCGACTCATGGCCGAGCTGCCGTTCATGGCGACCGAGGCCATCCTCATGGCTGCGGTCGAACGCGGCGCAGACCGCCAGGATGCGCACGAGCGGATCCGTGTGCACAGCGTGGCTGCTGCGGCCCAGGTGAAAGAGCACGGCAAGCCGAACGACCTGCTCGAGCGGCTGGCCGGCGACCCGGTCTTCGCCGGGGTCGACCTCGGCGGCATCACCGATCCCTCACGGTTCGTCGGTCGGGCCCCGGAACAGGTCGATGCCTTCCTGTCCTGCACCGTCGCCGACGTCCGTCGCCGCTACGCCGGGCGGCTCGACGGCGCCGTCGACCTGCGAGTCTGAGCCATGCAGCGACTGACCCCGGACAACGCGTGCCTGCTGGTCATCGACCTTCAGGAACGGCTCATGCCGACGATCGCCCACGCCGAGGCCATCGTGCAGCACGCGGCGCTGCTCATGCGGGCGGCGGCGCACTTCGGCCTGCCCGTGGCCTTGAGCGAGCATTACCTGAAGGGGCTCGGTCCGACCGTGGCGGCCATCAGCGAAGCGCTGCCGGCCGATGGCTGCCGGTTCGAAAAGACGCGCTTCAGCGCGGTCCTGCCGCCGCTGGAGGCCTGGCTGGCCGCCCACGCACGACCAAACGTGATCATGTGCGGGGTCGAAGCGCACGTCTGCGTACTGCAGACGGCCCTGGACCTGCGGGCAGCAGGACGAACCCCGTTCCTGATGACCGACGCGATCAGCGCCGGTCAGCCGCAGCAAATCGCACCCGCCCTGCGGCGGATGGAACTCAGTGGATGCGTGCCGTCAGGGTGCCTGAGCGCCATGTACGAACTGGCTGGCGATGCCTCCAACCCCTTGTTCAAGGGCATGTTGGCCTTGGCCAAGGCGATCCGGCCGCTGCCCGGCTGAGTCGGCGCCCCACAAACGACAACCGACGGCGGACTGGCCGCCGTCGGTGAAGGTTCCTGCACGAACAACGCGCTCAGGGCGTGGGCTTGTCGCGGTTGTCGAGGATCGCCTTGCGGATGTCGGCGGCGATCGAACGGACTTCCTGCATGTGCTTGCGGGCACGCGTGCCAGCCGCCTTGTTGCCACCGGCGGCCTTGTCGAGGTCGGCCTTGGCGTCGGCGATCAGCTTTTCCAACTTGGCATAGAGCTCGTGAATCATGGGGTCTCCTTGGGGTTGGCTGCCCGGATGGGCCGAGGGGAGGCTACACGCAGGCCGAGGCGTTTGGGCTATCCTCCCGGGGAAGTCGGCAGCCGAAAGCGAGAAAAACCGTGGCAAATGCGCCAATTATTGACATTTCGACCGTGGACTTGGGCGTCGACGCCTCGGGAGCCTTCCCCATTGATGCCCTCCTGCCCCAGTCCGGCCACATGCGGATGCTCGACCGCGTCTGCTGGATGAGTGAGGACGGGCACTCGGCCGTGGGCTACAAGGACGTTCGGCCAGATGAGTTCTGGTGCGCGGGTCACATCCCCGGGCGCCCCCTCTTCCCCGGCGTCATGATGATCGAGGCCGGCGCGCAGCTCTGCAGCTACACGCACAAGCGCACCCGTCAGCCGGCAGGGTTCCTGGGCTTCGTCCGCTGTGACGACGTCTCGTTCCGCGGGCAGGTCGTGCCCGGCGACCGGTTCGTGATCGCGGTGAAGGAACAGTCCTTCAACCCGCGCCGCTTCGTGAGCCTGGCGCAGGGCTTCGTGAACAACAAGATGGTCTTCGAAGGACTGATCACCGGCATGGTGATCTGACCGCCGCGTGCTGCCGATCGTCCTGGGACCCCTGCTGAAGCACCGCGTCTGGGGCGGTACCCGCATCTGCCCGTTCCTGAAGTTGCCGGATCCACCGACGCCGATCGGCGAGGCTTGGCTCGTGGCTGATCTGCCAACCTCGATCGCCGACGGGGCTTCGCCCATCGTGGCCGGTCACGGCACGGGCGGCACCTTGAAGGACCTGATGGCAGCCGAGCGCGATCTCGTGCTCGGACGGGCGACCGCCTCGCCCAGCGGCGACTTCCCGCTGCTGGTCAAGCTGCTGGATGCGGACGAGCCGCTCTCGGTGCAAGTCCACCCAAGCGCGGCGTATGCGCGCGCGAACCCTGACTGCTTCATGAAGAGCGAGGCCTGGCTGGTGCTCGAAGCGCGCCCCGACGCCACGCTCTACCGCGGGATTCGCCGTGAGGTCGATGCCGCCACGTTCACGCGCCATCTTCAGGAGGGCGGCGTGATCGATGACTTGATGCGTGAGCCCGTGCGCGCGGGCCAGACGTATTGGCTCCCGAGCGGCATCTGCCACGCGCTCGGCGCAGGCACGATGGTCGCCGAGTACCAGACCCCGAGCGATACGACCTTCCGCGTCTACGACTGGGACCGGAACGATCCCAAGCGCCCGCTGCACCTTGACCAAGCCATGGAGTGCATCCTGTTCGGCGACGATCAGGTCCTGAACGCTCCGGACGATCACGAGCCATGGCGCGCCTGCGGCGGCAGCTGGCGTGGCCGGGCCAGGGTGCGTACGGAGTTCTTCCGCGTGGACGAACTCGAGGCGCCGATGGGCGCCGTGGCGGACCTGCCAGAGCGCGACACCCCCACCGTGTGGACCCTGGTCAGCGGCACCGCCCGGCTCAGCGCCGGCTCGTGGCAGGCCGATCTGGCCCCGGGGGCCTCGTTCATCCTGCCTGCGGTGGCTTCAGGCTGTCGATTATTGGCTACTGAACCGGTGGCGCTGTTGGTGGCCACGCTGCCAGATGCCTTGCGCGGTCACGACGATCGAACGTCGTGGCGCTTGGCCTGAAACGGCCCCCGAACCGCTGCACGGGCGGCCCCTGTCGGCGGGCGGCGAGTCGATCTTCACGCTACCTTTCCGGTCTTCCGTCCGCGGCATCCTGCCAGGCCGGTTCCTCCCCGCACCTCACGAGACAGACATGGCTTCCAACGGCACCGTCACCCAAGTCATCGGTTCAACCTTCGACGCGCAGTTCCCCGAGAACGCGCTGCCCGAGATCTACAACGCGGTCGAGATCGACTTCACCGTCCGCGGCGAGAAGCAGACCCTCGTCGGCGAAGTGGCGATCCACCTCGGTGGCGGCCAGGTGCGCTGCGTGGCGCTGGGTTCGACCGACGGCATGAAGCGCGGCGACACGTGCCGCGACACCGGTTCGCCCGTGAAGGTGCCCACCGGCGAGAGCGTGCTCGGCCGCGTGTTCAACCTGCTCGGCCAGCCGGTCGACGAGCGTGGTCCGGTGCAGGGCGCCGAGTACGCGCCGATCCACCGTGAGCCGCCCGAGTTCGTCGAACTCAACCCGCAGACTGAAATCCTCCAGACCGGCATCAAGGTCATCGACCTCCTCTGCCCCTTCGTGCGCGGTGGCAAGATCGGCCTCTTCGGTGGTGCAGGCGTGGGCAAGACCGTCGTCATCCAGGAGATGATCGCGCGCGTCGCCCGCAACTTCGGTGGCTACTCGGTGTTCGCCGGCGTGGGTGAGCGCACCCGCGAAGGCAACGACTTGTGGCTCGAAATGCAGGAGGCCGAGTACACCGACGCGAGCGGCAAGAAGATGCACGTGCTCGACAAGGTGGCGATGGTCTTCGGCCAGATGAACGAGCCCCCGGGAGCGCGCCTGCGCGTGGCCCTGTCGGCCCTCACCATGGCCGAGGCCTTCCGCGACAAGTCGGGCAAGGAAACACTGATCTTCGTCGACAACGTCTTCCGCTTCACGCAGGCGGGTTCCGAAGTGAGCGCGCTCCTCGGCCGCATGCCGAGCGCCGTGGGCTACCAGCCCACGCTCAGCACCGAGATGGGCCAGCTGCAGGAACGCATCACCTCGACGCGCCAGGGCGCCATCACCAGCGTGCAGGCGATCTACGTGCCGGCAGATGACCTGACGGACCCCGCGCCCGCGACGACCTTCAGCCACCTCGACGCGTTCATCGTGCTCGAGCGCAAGATCGCCGAGAAGGGCATCTACCCCGCGGTCGATCCGCTCGCCTCGACCAGCCGCATCCTTGACCCGCAGGTCGTCGGCGAACGCCACTACCGCGTGGCCCGTCGCGTGCAGGGCATCCTGCAGCGCTACAAGGACCTGCAGGACATCATCGCGATCCTCGGCGTCGACGAACTCAGCGAAGACGACAAGCTCAGCGTGGCCCGCGCCCGCAAGCTCGAGCGCTTCCTCAGCCAGCCGTTCTACGTCGGCGAAGTCTTCACCGGCCTGCCGGGCGTCACCTGCAAGCTCGAGGAGACGATCGACAGCTTCGAGCGCATCTGCAACGGCGAGGGCGATGACCTGCCCGAGAGCGCGTTCATGTACGTCGGCTCGCTCGACGATGCGCGCGCCAAGGCCGCGAAGATGGCCGCGTCGGTCTGACGCGTCCGTCCCGACACGACACCACTGCAGGGCCTGCCGATCGGCAGGCCCTGTTTCGTTGGGCGCGGCTAGAGTGCGAAGACCATGCCGATGGAACTCCTCTCGACGCGCACCCTTTCGGATCTCGATGGGCTCCTGTACTTGGGCATCGGTTCCGTCGCCGGCTTGGCGATCGCCCGTGCGGCGCTCAGCATCGTGCGCCGCCTGGCGAGCGCATCGACCAATCCCGTGCACGAGGCGTTCGTGCGATCGGCGTCCCCGCCGCTGCTGCTGCTGGGCTTCCTGCTCGGAGCGCGCGCAAGCCTTCGATGGATCGAGGTCGAGCCCACGCTGCGCGACGACCTGCACACCGGCGTCCGGGTGGCGTTCGTGCTGCTGGTGGCGTGGGGCGTGCTTCGCGCGGCATCGACCGCCGGCGAGCTGGCTCGATCCGGCTTCCATGCACGCGGCCGGGTCAGCGTGGCCTTGTTGGTTCCGGTGGCGGTGCGCGTGGTGCGCTGGCTGACCATCGGCATTGCGGTCCTGGGCGTCCTGTCACAGTTCGGGGTCGATGTCACGCACCTTCTCGCTGGTCTGGGCATCGGCGGCATCGCGATGGCGCTCGCCGCGCAGAAGACGCTCGAGAACCTCTTCGGCGGCCTGAGCGTGGTGCTCGATCAACCGCTGCGCCCGGGCGATTCGTGCCGCATCGGTTCGGTGAAGGGCGTGGTCGAGGAGATCGGCCTGCGCAGCACGCGGGTGCGCACCGCCGACCAGACGGTGGTCGCGCTGCCCAATGCGACGGTGGCCAACGCCGAGATCGAGAACATGTCGGTGCGCACCGGGCTGCGATACCAGATGGTGCTGCCGATGCGTCCCGACGCACCGGCGGACACGCTCGAGGCGTGCACGCATGAACTGGCTGACCTCATGAGGGCCGAACCCATGCTGACGGCCGCATCGGTCGGCGTGCAGGTGAAGGGCTGGAACGCGGGCATCCTTGAAGTCGAGTGCACGGCCACCACCACGACCACCAAGGGCGGCGACTTCGCGCCGGTCCGCGAGCGGCTCACGATCGCGCTGCTGAGGGCGATCGAGGCTCGTAGGCTCAACCTTCCGGGCACGTCCGCCTGAGTCGCGCTTCGTCGGCGTGCATCGCACCATGACACGCCGTCGCGGTCGTGGCGTGTCCCGCCGTGGTGCTTGAGCTGGATCGCCCGGTCCATCGGCGCGTTTTTAGGCCACCGGGCATCCTCCTAGACTGGCGCCATGACGACCGCAGCAGCCACCGCGACCTGGCCGATCGAGGAGACCATCACCGCACTCATCGCGGCGCACGGCGACACGGCACGTGCGCGTGCCGCTGCAGGCGTGGCCCGGGTGGCCGCGCTGTGGCGCGACAGCGATGGCGACGGGGCCTCGTTCACGGCCTTCTGCCTGAAGCACTTCGTGCACGACGGCGCCGAGCGCACGCGGCTCATGCTGCGACTGGAGACGGCGCTCGAGCAGGTCAGCGGGCACCTGTACGAGATGCGTCGTTCGTTGCGTCGCTGGTCCGACCTGCGCGGCGACGAGTTCCCGTCGGTCGACGACCTGCTGGCGACCTTCGATCCGGCACCCGACCTTTCCGAGCAGCTCTACCGCCAGAAGGTCGCGTTCGTCGCGCTGCTGAACCTGGACCGTCCGACGCTCGCGCGCATGCTCAGCGAGGGCGACGGTTGGTCGATCGACCAGTGGGCCGAGGCGCGCATCGCCCAGTCGTTCGGTCCACGGATCCCGGCGGAACTCGCCGACCGGGCGCGCGCCACCGGGCACCGATGCCAGCAGTGGGTCTCGACCTTCCACGTGCCCGTCGGGGGCATGGTCGATGCGAAGGGCAAGCGTTGGTTCGAGACCGATCGCAAGCTCATCGCGCACTGGCTCGTGCGCGAGGAGATCAAGGCCGGCTACAACGATCCTGAAGGACTGCAGAAGCAGCGCGCCCTCTCGTGGGTCATGGCGCGACACATCGACGGCACGATTCCGGCAGCCGTCATGAAGGGCGCGGGCGTGGACTGGGATCCCCAGGCGAACACGCTCGCCGGCAGCCCGGTGTGCGCGACCGGCCCATGCGGCGGCGCCACGGGCCAGACCGTCGGACTGGCCCGGTACGAGCACTGGATCGAGCAGTTCCGGCTCGCGCAGGCGTTCGATGCGCATCACCCGGAACACCCGACGGCGATCGCGCGCAAGTTCGATCTCGCGCGCGAGATTCCCGAGACGGACGTGGAGCGCTTGCTGGTCGAACTGCTCGAGCACCCCGTGCGCGCGCAGCTTGCATCGATGCTGCGCGACCGCCTCGGCCGGAACCTCGAACCCTTCGACATCTACTTCGATGACATCAGCGAAGCGCGACCCGCCGAGGAGATGAACGCTGCCGTGACGCGGCTCTTCCCGGACGAGGGCGCCTTCGAGCGCGCGCTGCCGCAGGTGCTGCGCGGCCTGGGCTGGCCCGACCACGAAGCGGACTACCTCGGCTCGCACATCAAGGTCGAAATCGCCAAGGGCGCCGGCCATGCCATGCGACCGATGCTCACGCAGTACGGCGCCTGGTTGCGCACCAACCGCCTGAAGGAATGCCTGGGCTGGGATGGCTTCGATACCGCCATGCACGAGCTTGGCCACAATCTCGAGCAACTCTGCAGCACGTACTACGCACCGCGGCCGGCCCTGCGCAACGTGCCCAACACCGCGTGTACCGAGGCGTTCGCATTCCTGTACCAGGGTCTTGCGAAGAAGGTGCTCGGCATCGAGCCCGAGGGCGGCGAGCAGCGGCAGTTCGCGATCGACAGCGTGCAGACGATGCTCGCCGCATGCCAGATCGCGGGCCCGAGCCTGCTTGAGCTGCACGCCTGGCGCTGGCTCTACGCGAACCCCGGCGCGGACGCGGCCGCGCTGCGAGCCGAGGTGCTGGCGATCGCGGATCGGCTCTGGACCCGTTTCTACGAGCGCGACTTCGGTCCCGATCCGTACCGCATCCTGGCTGCGTACCAGCACATGATCGCCCACCCGCTCTACTTGGCCGACTACACGCTCGGGCACATCATGAGCCACCAGATCCGATCGTTCATGCGGGGCAAGGACGTGGCGGCCGAGACCCGGCGGATCACGAGCCTCGGCCGATTCACCCCCGATCTCTGGATGCGCAAGGCAACTGGGAGTCCCATATCGGCGCGCGCCTTGGCCGAAGACTGCGCTACGGCGCTCAAGAGCCTGTGATGTGCTGTCCGGCAGCAGCTTCCGAAGCCCGGCCGGTCGGCCCCGAGCCCCATCGACCGTGCGTTGGGTGCATCGCCTGCGGCCTCTTTCCCGTATAGTCCTGACTCGCCCACAAGGGCCCCCACGACCATGAAGAGCACCTGCCTCACCATCTGCCTGTCCACGCTCGCCCTGGCCGCCTGCGCCGTGCCGACCCACGAGCAGCCGCGCGACATCTCGGCGCCCGCCGACTGCCCCAAGGACTGGACCACGCTGTCCTCCGGCGACAGCCGCGTGAAGCAGCTTTCGGTCGAGCTGCGCGAGGAGCGAGGCACGCTGCGCGACGAGATCCGCCTGGCGACGGAGAAGGACCTGAGCAAGAACCCCGAGCTCAAGGCCAAGGTCGACGACTTCAATCGCCGCGCGACGCAGTGGTACGCCACCAGCGCCTACGCGATCCTGAAGGACCCGAGCCCCGAGATGTACAGCATCTCGCAGACGCACGACGCGGCTGACCGCAACATCGACATCAGCACCAACCAGAACCTGCGGATCCTGACCGACGACTGGAACCGCTTCTGGCTCTGGGGCTTCCCCTCCATGCTCAGCCCCACGCCGATCATGGACACCAGCGGCCAGCCCCGCTGATCACCTCAAGGACCACTTGACCTGCGGACGGGCCACCCGGCCCGTCCGCTGTCGTTGGTGCAGGCTCAGTGTCGCCCGCGCTACCGTGCACGCATGACGCTCCCCTCGCCCCGCGCCGTGCTGACCGGTCTTGCCGCCACCCTCGGGCTCGCTGCGAGCCCCGTCGACGGGCCATCACTCACGCCCGTGCCACGCGACCAGGAAGGCATCCTGCCCCGGCAGCAGCTCGTGCTCGAGCGAGCCCGGACGGCGCCCCCGGCGGCAGTGGTGTTCGTGGGCGACAGCATCACGCAGGGTTGGGAGGATGGCGGCCGTGTCGCGTGGGACCGGACCATCGCGCCGCTCGGCGCCGTGAATCTGGGCGTGAGCGGCGATCGCACGGAGCACGTCCTGTGGCGACTGTCGCAAGCTCCGCTCACCCGGCTCGCACCCAAGGTGGTGGTGGTGCTCATCGGCACGAACAACCTCGGCCACCAGCACGACGATGCCAAGGGCACGCTGGCGGGCGTGACCGCGGTGGCGCGCACGATCCGGACGCAAGTGCCTGAGGCGACGCTTGCGCTCATGGCGGTCTTCCCGCGTGGCGAGGGCATCAATGCCATGCGCGGTGATCTGCTGCAGATCAACCAAGCGCTGCAGTCGGCCTTCAAGGATGACCAGAAGGTGCGGTGGATCGATTGCGGTGCACGCTTCGTGAAGGCCGACGGCTCGATCGACGCTGCCCTGATGCCGGATGCACTGCACCTGTCGCCGGCTGGCTACGCGATCTGGGCCGAGGCGCTGGCCCCCGTGCTGCCTGCTCGCCCCTGAGCTGAGCAACGGCCATCGCGTGCATGGACCGCATGACAGCGGGGCGCCCTGACGAGCGCCCCGCGGGGTGGATCCTGATGAGGCGGCGCACGGCGCCGCGATGGACGTGACTCAGGCGCTGAAGCTGCTGCCGCAGCCGCAGGTCGAGGTCGAGTTGGGGTTGTTGAAGACGAAGCCGCGGCCCATCAACTCATCCTTGAAGTCGATCGTGGTGCCGTTGAGATAGAGGTAGCTCTTGGGGTCGCAGATCACCTTCACCGTGAACGCGGGAGCCTCGGCCGTGGCGACGCCGCCGCCCTCGGCGCCCTTGGCGCGGCGGGTGTAGGTGAACGCCCACTCCTCATCGGTCTCCTTCTGGACTTCGGTGAGGTCGAGCAGGTAGGTGAAGCCGGAGCAGCCCCCGCCCTTCACGCCCACGCGCAGGCGGATCTTCTCGCGGTCGAGCCCCTGCTGGTCGATGATGGCGTCGATTTCACGGGCGGCGGTTTCGGTGACGTGCACTGGCATGGTTGGTTCCTCGTGAGTGATACGGGCCCGGAGGCGCGTGGTTCAGTGGGCGTGGGCCTCTTCGGCGACGGCGATCCCGTTCTTCTTCTTCCAGTCCTCGATCGCGGCGCGGATCGAATCCTCGGCAAGCACGCTGCAGTGGATCTTGACCGGCGGGAGCGCGAGTTCCTCGACGATCTGGGTGTTCTTGATCTGCAGGGCCTCGTCGACCGTGCGACCCTTGACCCACTCGGTGGCGAGGCTGCTGCTGGCGATCGCGCTGCCGCAGCCGAAGCACTTGAACTTGGCGTCCTCGATGACGCCCTCGGCAGTCACCTTGAGCTGGAGCTGCATCACGTCACCGCACTCGGGCGCGCCGACGATGCCCACGCCGATGTCGGTGCGGGTCTTGACGTCGGAGCTGGCGCCGAACGAGCCGACGTTGCGCGGGTTCTGGTAGTGGTCGACGACCTTTTCGCTGTATGCCATGGTGTGTTCCTTGTGTGCGGTGGTTGATCGGGGCTGTGCAGCAGCTCAGTGGTGCTGCCACTCGATGGTGCTCAGGTCGACGCCCTCCTTGTAGAGGTCGTAGAGCGGGCTGAGCTTGCGCAGGTGCTCGACGGCCTTCGAGATCGACTCGATGGCGTAGTCGACTTCTTCCTCGGTCGTCCAGCGGCCGAAGGAGAGGCGGAGGCTGCTGTGGGCGAGTTCGTCACCCACGCCGAGCCCCTTGAGCACGTAGCTCGGCTCGAGGCTCGCGCTCGTGCAGGCGCTGCCCGACGAGCAGGCGATGTCCTTGATGCCCATCATCAGGCTTTCGCCCTCGACGAAGCCAAAGCTGATGTTGGCGATGTGCGGCAGGCGGCGATCCCGATGGCCGTTGACCTGCACGACTTCCATGCGGCCCGAGAGGCCATCCTCAAGACGGCGACGCAGCTTGAGCAGGCGCTCGCGATCGTGCTCCATCTCGACCTGGCAGAGCTCGCAGGCCTTGCCGAAGCCCACGATGCCGGTCACGTTCTGCGTGCCGCTGCGCATGCCGCGCTCCTGGCCGCCACCGTCGATCATGGCCTCGAGGCGCACGCGCGGCTTGCGGCGACGCACGTAGAGCGCGCCGACGCCCTTGGGGCCGTACATCTTGTGACCGCTCCAGCTGAGCAGGTCGATGCAATCGCGCTCGACGTCGGTGGGCATCTTGCCGACCCACTGCGTGCCGTCGGTGTGGAAGATCACGCCCTTCTCGTGGCACAGACGGCCGATCTCGGGGACCTCGTTGATCGTGCCGATCTCGTTGTTGGCCCACATGATGCTCACGAGGATCGTGTCGGGGCGCATGGCCGCGCGCACCATCTCGGCGGTGATCACCCCATCGGCCGGCGGATCGAGGAAGGTGACGTCGAAGCCCTCGCGCTGCAGGCGCTTGCAGGGATCGAGGACCGCCTTGTGCTCAATCGTGCAGGTGATGATGTGGCCACGGCCCTGCTGGCCGGCGGGAGCCTTGGCGTAGATCTCGGCGGCGCCCTTGACCGCGAGGTTGTTGCTCTCGGTCGCGCCGCTGGTGAAGATGACTTCCTTCGCATCGGCGCCGATCAGGCGTGCGGCCTGCTCGCGGGCGGTCTCGATGCCATCTTCGGCATCCCAGCCGAAGCGGTGGTTGCGACTGCCCGAATTGCCGAACTTCTCGCTGAAATAGGGGAGCATGGCCTCCACGACGCGGGGGTCGCAGCGGGTGGTGGCG
>JASGCG010000252.1 GCA_030054235.1 Bacteroidia bacterium | reverse complement strand
GCAGACCGCTCCGCCCACGGGCACGCGGAGTCGGCAGTCGCGCCTGCCACGGAATCCCGGGAATTCGTTCAGCGCCGGCTCACGGGCCCCACCAAATGCCCTTGAGGGGGTTGTCCGAGATGCCGGCCCACGTTGCCTCGACCTGCCGTTCGAACTCAGAACGTCTTGCAGAATCTGCAGTTACGTCGCGGCGCAGCGCCTCATACAGCGGCCGGGCGTGCTCGGGTCCAAACGCATGCCCTTGGGCCGCAAGATCCCACAGTCGCGCAGAGGTCGTCACCGAATGGTCCTGCCCGAACACCTCCTGCGCATCCCGGAGCGTCGTGGCACTGAGCCGGGCCGTTGCGAGCCAATGCTGCGCCAGGGCCTCGCCGCGCAGATGCGGAATGCCGTCCAGCTTCGGTTCGGTGCGCAAGGAGACCAGTGCAGCACCGACGTGAAAGCGCACGTTGCGGATCCGGGCCTTGAGCACATCCGGATGGTTGGCCCCCAAGGCATCTGCGTAGCGGTCCACTAGCGGCGGGTAGTCCTTGAGCAACACTTCGAATGGATTGAGCTCCGCTTGCCGGATCACGAACCGCCATCGCTCACGATCGGTCGCGGGCAGCAGCGACAATCGATCGACGATCCAGCCATCAAGGGCTTGGGCCCCAAGCTCATCACTCCC
This sequence comes from Bacteroidia bacterium, assembly GCA_030054235.1. Lineage (GTDB taxonomy): Bacteria > Planctomycetota > Phycisphaerae > Phycisphaerales > SM1A02 > SYIB01. The sequence goes on along the minus strand of JASGCG010000252.1, from coordinate 2,839 downwards.
CTTCACCCGCCCCGCGCGCACGCTCCAGAGTCGGATCGATGCGCGCACACCATCAGCGCAGTCAAGCTCATCCGCGCGCTCGAGGATCGTGAGCGCGTGGCGCCATGCATCGCGCGGGGCCTCGCGGTCGGCTAGGTCCGGCAGCGCGCCCGCCTTGAGTGCGCCTTCGCGGTAAATCGCGTCGCCCAGCGCGGTGGCGACCTTGGCGGCGCCGCGTGCTGCAGCCTTGATCGATTCGGCGTCGAGATCTGCAGCGCCCACGGCGGCCTCCAGTCGCGGAAGCAAGCGCCGGCAGAGCGCCACCGCCTGCTCGGGCCGGTCGAGCTGGTCGTAGCCCTCGACGAGCGTGCGCGTCATTTCACCGAGGACCTCTGGATCAACGTCATCCGCCCGCGCCACGAGCCCCGCGCCGGCAGCATCGAGCATGCCCAGGAGCATCGCGCTGTCGCGCGTGCGTGCCGTGGCCGGATCGATCCTGGCGAACATGCTGCGCAACAAGTCGTTGAGCTGCTCGGCTTGCTCGGCCCGCGACTGCGATGCGCGCGAGAGTGCACGCGCCTGGCGCGCATTCACCACCGACAGGCCTGCCACGGCCACCACACCCAGCGCAAGCGCTGTCGCCGCCGCCGCTGCAACCCGATGACGCCTGAGAAACCTGCCCACGACGTAGCCCGACCCGGGCGGCCGCGCACGCACGGGCTCCGACCGCATGGCGCGACGAAGGTCATCGGCCAGCGCCTCTGCACTTTGGTAGCGCAGCCCAGGTTCCGGCATGGTGGCCTTGGCGACAATCGCATCGACATCACCCGCGAGCGCGCGACGCAGCGACTCGCCGCCATGAAGCCCGCGATGCTCCGCTGCCACGCGCGCATCCTCAAGCGCCAGCGACTCGGCCATGCGGCTCGGTCTCAATGGCGCACGCCGCCGTGGATCCGCATCGTGATCCGGTCGGCACCCAGAGAGCACCTCGGCGATGAGGACGCCCAGCGCATAGACATCAGTCCGCACATCACTCGTGGGCGACGCGTGATCAAGCTGCTCGGGCGCCATGTAGGCCGGCGTGCCGACGGTGCGCCCGGGCTGCGTGAGGGTGGCTTCGTGCGCATGCTCGGCATCGAGCGCCTTCGCGATGCCGAAGTCGATGATCTTGGGTGCGAGCGATCCATCCGCGGCGCCGGCCACCAGCACGTTGCCGGGCTTGAGATCGCGGTGCAGGATCCCCTGCACGTGCGCCGCGTGCACGCCATCGCAGACCCGTGCCAGGAGCGTGAGCCGCTCGGGGACCCCAAGCCGAGCATCGTCGCACGCGGCCGTGATCGAGTCACCCTCGATGAGCGGCATGGCGAACCATGGGCGACCGTCGGGCGTGACCCCTGCTTCAAGGATCGACGCCACGCACGGGTGGTCGATGCGCGCCAGTGCCTGCTGCTCGGTCCGGAAGCGCCGGAGCACGTCGCGCGTGCCGAGGCCATGCTTGAGCAGCTTGACGGCCACGCGCCGCTCGACGGGTTCATCCTGGATCGCCACGTACACGACGCCGTAGCCGCCCTCCCCGATCTCCTCCATGAGCAGGAACGGTCCGCAGCGCAGCTCGCGGTCGTCGAGCGCGGCATCGACCTCGGCACCGAGCGCCCGCAGCGAACGCTCGATGCAGTCATCATTCGGACCCTGTTCAGGTTCGCTCGTCACGATCGAAGGACTCTACTCAAGGCCCGCTCAGCCGTGCTGGCCGCGCAAGCGATGCGCGAGCGCGCGCCGGCCTTCTTCGAGGTCGCGATACGCCGTGCGCTCGCTGACCCCGACCAGCGTTGCCACGCGCGCGAGGGGAATGTCGGCGACCAGGTGCAGCGTGACGATTTCCATCGGCCTGGGATGCTCGTGCGCAATCTCCTCCATCGCGCGAAGCAGTTCGTCGCGATCGACGAGCGACCGGATCGGCGTGCGCTCGCCAGCCTGGCGCGCATGCAACGACAGGTCGATCTCGACGGTGGGATCCTGCATCGAACGCGTGGCCTTGCCGCCGCCTCGGCGCTGGGCCATGCGGGTGCGGCTGGCGTCGGCCAAGACGCGCGTCATGAACACCGTGGCCAGGCCGCGCAGGTGGTCCTCGGACTTTGGCTTCTCGCGCTGCTGCATCAATCGGAGCACGGTCTCGGCGACCAGGCTCGTGGGGCTCATGCGCTCAGGGTGCGTGCGATTGCGGATCGCGCGCGCGGCGATGCGGCGCAGCGAGGCGTAGTGCTGTTCGACCAGCTTGGCGAAGGTGAGGGCCATCCGTGTCCGTAGGGACGCGGAAACCGTGGCCGGACCTGCCAAGCCATTACCCCCCGCAATCGATGTTGGCGTACCAGTCGTCGAGCAGGATCCCCAGATCGGCACCGTTGACGATGCCATCGCCGTTGAGATCCGCGTTCTGCTGCGGCTCAGTGTCGGGGATCAGCCCATCGGTTCCCCAGGCCGAGAGAAGGATTCCGAGATCACCACCGTCCGTGCAGCCGTCGCCATCGATGTCGTTGGGCAAGGGCAGCGCGGTGTCGACATAGACGAGCGTGCGGTTGTCGCCGGCGGCGACGGCCGGCACTTGGGCCAACTCTTTCGGGCCGGAAATCTGGTTGACGATGTCGCTGCCCCATCCGGTCGCGCGATCGTTGCGCAGCACGGCCACGCTGTGAAGTGCACCTGCCGAGATGCTCCGGCAATCGCCGATGCTTGCAGGGGTCGGCAGTTGTCCCGCACCCGGAACGCCCCAACTGATGACCGTTCCATTCAACAGGAGTGCCATCGAGTGCTGGCCGCCGCCGGCCACCTCGGTGGGCTGTGTTGGGCTGCCCAGCGGCTG
>JASGCG010000251.1 GCA_030054235.1 Bacteroidia bacterium | reverse complement strand
CCGACCGATCGATGCGAGACTCGTCAGGTCGTTGGCAGCACGCTCGGTGCCCGTCTATGCCATCGCCCTTGGATCGCGCGAGCCGCTCGGCGATGCCGCAATCACGGATGTCCAGGCACCCACCAAGGCGTTCGTGCGCGATCAAGTGCCTGTGGTGGTGCAGGTCCAGCCGCTGCGTGATGCGCCGGCTCGGCTGGAACTCGTGAACGTGGCCACGGGCGCCGTCGTCGATCGATCCACCGTGCCGGCCGGTGATCCATCGACGCATGTCCTGGTCGCCACCACGGAGTCCGGCGAGTCCATGGAACTCCGCGTTCGGCTCGTCACCGACGCCGAGGATGCCGTACCCACCAACAACGAGGCCACCGTGACGCTTGGCATCATCGACCGAGCGGTGCGTGTGCTGATGGTGGAGGGCGGTCCCCGGTGGGAGTACCGCTACGTCAAGAACATCCTGGTGCGCGAGCCATCGATGGAGTCGAGCATCATGCTGCTCAGTGCGGATCGTGACTTTGCCCAGGAAGGCAACATGGCGGTCACGCGGATCCCGACGACCCGCGAGGAGTTCGATCTCTACGATCTCTTCATGATCGGTGACGTGGCGGGCGGCCAGTTCAGCGACACGCAACTCGAGGAGCTCCGCCGAGCTGTGACCGAGCGCGGCGCTGGCTTGCTCCTGGTCGGCGGCGAGCGGTCCATGCCGATGCAGTGGATCGGCACGCCGATCGAGGATGTCTTTCCGATGCGCCTGTCGAGCTCGATGCCAAGGCAACCGGAACCCGTGGTCATCGAGCCCACGCCGTTGGCGAAGGGGCTCGGGCTCCTTCGGCTCGGCGATGGCGAGGATCACTGGCCACCCGAACTGGGTCGCGATGGTCCAGCGTGGTCCCGGCTGCAGTGGATGCAACGCATTCCGTTCGAGGATCTGAAGCCGACCACCGAGGTCCTGGCGACGGCCATCGGATCGACGACCGAACCCGTCGGTGCAGCGGTGCTCTCGATGCGATTCGGTGCCGGGCACGTGGTCTACGTGGCGACTGACGAGACGTGGCGGTGGCGCAACGGGATCGGCGAGGCCTACCAGGAGCGATTCTGGATCCAGCTCGTGCGCTATCTCTCCCGGGCCGGACTCTCGGCAGCGAGCGGCGGCGCGCAACTGTCGGTCGAACCCACCACGATCACGGTCGGCCAAGCCGCCACGATCCGGCTTGATGTGAAGGATGAACTCATCCAGCGTCGGCTTCCTGATGCCATCGATGCAATCGTTTCGCGCTCGACCCAACGCGAGGACATGATTCGCCTGTCGACCGATGCAGCGACCAAGGGATCGCTGGTGGTGGGTCTGGCTGGTGTCTGGCAACCTCGACAGGCTGGTGAACACGAGATCACCGTGACGGACGCTGCCTTGGGCGGCACGTTGACCGCACGCGTGCGCGTGATCGAACCCGATGACGAGTTTGCCCGGCCCGAGACCGATCACGCCACGCTTGAATCCCTGTGCGCCTCCACAGGCGGCCGTTTGCTCACCACTGCCGACCTGGCCAACTTGGCGACCGTCATTCCAGATCGATCCACGTTCACGGAGCGCATCGAGCGCGTGCCGGTGTGGTCGAGTCCGCTGGCACTGATCCTGCTGGTCGTGCTGTGCGGCCTGGAATGGTCGATCCGAAGGGTGGTGCGGCTTGCGTGATCCGCGCCAGATGATCGATCGCGTGATCACGCGCGCACGTGTCGCACTCACGATCGCCCTGCTCTCGCGCGTGGTGCGCAACGCACTCATCGTGCTTGCGGTCCTGGTGGCCCTTGACTGGGTCTTCCGGTTGCCGGTCGGGTTCAGGATCGTGCAAGGGGGCACGGCGGGCCTGGCCCTGTTGGCCTTTGCCGTGATCGGCGTGTTGCGGGTCATCGCGTTCAGGCCAGGCCGGATCGATGTTGCCTTGCGCATCGAGCGCAGTCGCCCGGAACTTCGCAACCGACTCGCAGCGTTGCTCGAGTTCGAGGCACAACCCAAGGACGAGCGCACCGAACTGCTGAACCTTGGCCTGCCCGCCTTGCGCGAAGAGGTCGACCGGGCGATGCAAGGTCTCGATCCAGCATCGATCACGTCGATGCGTTCGGCAACGCGCCCGGCGCGGCAACTGGCGCTGGTCGTGGTGCTGTGGGCTGGAGCCCTCGCGGCGCTTCCATCGATCGTCGGCGTCGGCATCGTTCGGGCCGTGGCTCCGTGGAGCGACGCGCAGTGGCCGAGCCTCACCGAGGTCGTGGATCGCACGGATCGATCGGTGGTGGCCACGGGAACATCGTTCCCATGGAAGGCCGAGCTCGTCCGCGGGGATCCATCACACGAACGCGTGAAGGTCGAGTTCAGGATCAAGACCGGCACGTGGGGTTCATGGCAATCCGGCTGGCTGGGCAAGTCAGACGGATCAGTGTTCGATCGCATGCAGGATGTCCCTGTTGATGCACGGGAGATCGAGTACCGATTCACGACGTCCGATGCATCCACCGCGACGGCCTCCATCCGGTGTGTCCAGGCACCGACCGTCGTCCGTGCGATCCTCCGCATCACGCCTCCGACCTACCTGACAGGTCGTGGACCATCGACGATCGATCTGCTTCCCGCCGGATCGTCGCCGGTGCGATTCCACGAGTGCGTCGAGGGCAGCATGGTCGAGCTCGAGCTGGCGTTCTCACGACCCGTCAGGATGTCGGCTGACGAGGGTGGATCGCCAGACATCGCCACGGCGCTTGGACTCGATGCACCATGCGAGACATGCTCGATCACGACCACACCGTCTTCATGGACGGCATCAATGGACCTGGTCGAGGATCGAGCGATCTCCATCACGGCCAGCGACGAGGACGGCGTGGCGATGATCGAGCCGTTCGCGCTGCGGTTGGTGGCGCTCCGTGACCAACCACCCATTGCACAGCTGATCCAACCAGCAACAGACCAGACGGTGTTGCCGACCGCAAAGGTCCCTGCCGCGTCCCATGCCGAGGATGACTTCAGCTTGGTGCGGGCGGCGATCGCGGCCCAACGCATCGCCGGCGTGGAGGCTGCACCGGAGCGGCTGCTCGCTGAGACAGCCGAGCGGTCGCTTGCCCAGGATCTGACGACGATCATCGATCTTGCCGAACTTGAGGCTGCTCCCGGCGACGTGGTGGTGGTGAGCGCGCTCGCCGAGGACGCGTACGAGCGCGACGGCGTCCGGCGTGAACCATCCCGAAGCGCTCCGCGGCGCTTGCGCGTGATTTCGAGCAGCGACTTCAGCGAGGAGATTGCCTCCGCCACGGCGGCGCTCCGCCAGGGCGTGCTCCGGCTTGAGGAACGACAGGCGGGTGCAGCGCAATCGACGGATCGACAAGCGGTCCAACGCGACCAGGCCGAGATCGCCTCACGAACCGCCACGAGCTCCAGGCAGGCGCGTGCACTCGCTGATCGGGTGCGCATGAACGAGGATCGCGACACGCCAACCTCGCGCCTCCTTGAGGAGGCCGCCAACCTGCTTGACGAAGCC
>JASGCG010000250.1 GCA_030054235.1 Bacteroidia bacterium | reverse complement strand
CGTGGCTGCTCATCGAGCATGGCTGGTCCCCGTGGGCCGTCGTCCCGATCGTGCTCGCCGGATCGGCGCTGATCGGGCTCGCCCACGGCTTGCTCATCACGCGGCTCAGGCTGCAGCCGTTCCTGGTCACGCTGTGCGGGCTGCTCCTCTACCGCGGCATCGCGCGCTGGATGACCGGCGACCAATCGCAAGGTTTCCAAGGCGAATTCGCCGACCTGCGCTCGATCGCCGTCGGGCGCATCCCGGTGCCGGGGCTCGAAACCTTCCGGCTGCCGGCGACCACGATCCCGCTCATCGTGCTGGCCGTGATCGCGGCACTCTTCCTCACGCGGACCGTCTGGGGCCGCTGGCTGCTGGCGACCGGGAGCAACGAGGCCGCGGCGCGCTACAGCGGCATTCCCACGGCACGGCTCGTCACCGGTGCCTACGTCGCCTGCAGCCTGCTCGCCGGGCTCGGCGGCATGCTCTTCATCTTCGACGTCGGCAGCGCGCAGCCGAGCGACTTCGGCAACTTCTACGAGCTCTACGCGATCGCCGCTGCCGTGCTTGGGGGCTGCAGCCTGCGTGGGGGCAGCGTGAGCGTGGTCGGCATTGTGCTCGGAACCGCCACCCTGCAGGTGCTGCGCAATTCGATCAACCTGCTCGGGCTCGGCTCGCAGCTGGAGTTCGCCGTCATCGGTGCCGTGCTGCTGGCTGGCGTGGCGGCGGATGAACTGGTGCGCCGCTGGCACGCTGCACGGCTCGAGCGCCGGGGTGCAGGATGAGCGCTTCGACCACCACCGACCTTGGTGCACTGCCTCAGGCGTGGCCCCTGCCGATGACACCGCGGCCGATCACCATCATCGGTGCCGGCTCGATCGTCGCCGATGCGCACCTGCCGGCGTACCGGGCACTTGGCTTCACCGTCGAGGCCATCGTGGATCCCGACCTCGGCCGCGCGGAGGCACTTGCGGATCGTTGGAGCATCGCCCAGGCCTCGGCCACGCTGGCGCCCTGCACCTGGCACGACGGAACGATCTTCGACGTCGCGGTGCCGCCGCAAGCGCTCGACGACGTGCTCGCTGCGCTGCCTGTCGGTGCCGCTGCACTCGTGCAGAAGCCGCTCGGGCTGGATCTCGCGCATGCCACGCGCTTGCGGCGCCTGGCGCGCGAACGTGGACTGCGCGCTGCCATGAACTTCCAGCTGCGCTTCGCACCATCGATGATCGCCCTGGCGCACCTCGTGCCCTCGGGCGTACTCGGCACGCTGACCGACCTCGAGGTCCGCGTCACGTGCTCGATGCCGTGGCACCACTGGCCCTTCCTCAGGTCGCTCGAGCGGATCGAGTTCACGCAGCACTCGATCCACTACCTCGACCTGCTGCGATCGCTCGCGGGCGAGCCGCGCCAGGTCTGGGCGCGGGCGGTGCCTCACCCCGAGAGCGGCGGGCTGGCGGCCACGCGATCGAGCGCGATCCTTGACTTCGGCGAGCAGATCCGCTGCACGCTGTCGATGAACCACCACCACACGCACGGCCCACGGCATGAAGCGAGCGAGCTGCGCGTCGAGGGCACGCGCGGCGCCGCGGTCGTCCGCATGGGCGCGAACCTCGACTACCCCGTCGGGCAGCCCGACACGCTTGAGGTCGCGCTCGATGGACAGCCCTGGCGGACCGTGCCGCTTGTCGGTTCGTGGTTCCCCACGGCGTTCCATGGACCGATGTGCAACCTCCAGCGCTTCGTCGCGGGCGAGGACGCAGCGCTGGTCAGTCCGCTCGACGATGCGTGGCGCTCCATGCAGCTCGTCGAGGCGCTGTACGAGTCGAGCGACCACGGCGGCACGCCGCTGCCCGCCGATCCGGATGCAGCGCCATGACCCATCGCAGGATCGACAGTCACCAGCACTTCTGGCGCCGTGCGCGCGGCGATTACCACTGGCTCACGCCGTCGATGACGGCGCTCTGGCACGACTTCGAGCCCGACCAGCTGCGCCCGCAGCTGCTCGCCCGCGGCATCAGCGGCTGCATCGCGGTCCAGGCGGCGGAAAGCGTGGAGGAATCACTCTTCCTGCTCGACCTTGCGCGGCAGCATCCATGGATCGAGGGCGTGGTCGGCTGGGTCGACCTGCGTTCGCCGACCGCGATCGCCGACCTGATGCACCTGCGCAAGCACGGCCCGCTCGTCGGCATCCGACCGATGCTGCAGGACCTTGCCGATGACCGCTGGATCCTCGATGCACGCTGCCAGCCTGCGCTGTCCTGGATGGCCGCCAACGGGATCCGGTTCGATGCGCTCGTGCGCCCGCACCAGCTGGGCGCGATCACGCGCCTGATGGATCGGCACCCCACGCTGCGCGTGGTCGTGGACCACATGGCCAAGCCATCGATCGCCCTTGGGCGAGACTGGCCTGAGTCGGGACCGTGGCTGCGCGGGCTTCAGTCGCTCGCACAACGCGGTGCGTACATCAAGCTCAGCGGCGCGCTGACCGAAGCCAAGCCCGGCGCCGGGGCTCGCGACCTGCGGCCATTCGTGGACCCGGTGCTCGACGCCTTCGGCCCATCGCGCACCATGTGGGGCAGCGACTGGCCGGTCGTGCTCAGTGCCTCGAGCTACGCCCACTGGGACACGATCACGCAGGACCTGCTGGTCGGGATGCGCACCGCCGACCGCGAGCAGGTGCTCGGTGCATCCTGTGCACGCTTCTACGGCCTTCCCGAAACGACCCCCTCCTCGCCATGACCATGCCCATCATCACGTCCCTTGAGGTCCTCGACGTCCGCTTCCCGACGAGCGACCATCTTGATGGCTCCGACGCCGTGCACACCGACCCGGACTACTCCGCCGCCTACGTGATCCTGCGCACGGATGCCGCGGGCCTCGAGGGACACGGCCTCGCCTTCACGATCGGCCGCGGCACCGAGGTCTGCGTGGCCGCCGTGCGCGCGCTCGAGCCCTTCGTGGTCGGTCGCTCGCTCGCGTCGATCACGGCGAACATTGCCGTCTTCTGGCACACGCTCACCAACGAATCGCAGTTGCGATGGATCGGCCCGGAGAAGGGCGTGCTGCACCTAGCGACGGCGGCCGTCGTCAACGCCGTGTGGGACCTCTGGGCGAAGGAGCGCGGCCTGCCGCTCTGGCGCCTGCTCTGCGAGCTCACGCCCGAGGAGTTCGTGTCCTGCATCGACTTCCGCTACCTGACCGATGCCCTCACGCCGGACGATGCGCTCGCGATCCTGCGCGAGGGCGAGGTCGGCAAGCGCCAGCGCATGGCAGAACTCGAGGTGCACGGCTATCCCGCGTACACCACCAGCGCCGGCTGGCTCGGCTACGACGATGCCAAGATCCGCCGGCTCTGCCGCGAGGGGATCGCCGCGGGCTGGAACCACTTCAAGCTCAAGGTCGGCGCGGACCTGGCGGATGACATCCGTCGCTGCGCGATCGTGCGCGAGGAGATCGGGCCGAACCGCAAGCTCATGGTCGATGCGAACCAGCGCTGGGACGTGCCGGTCGCCATCGAGTGGATGCGCCACCTTGCACGGTTCGATC
>JASGCG010000249.1 GCA_030054235.1 Bacteroidia bacterium | reverse complement strand
GCATCATCGGCGTCAAGGATCTTGGCCTCCGCTGCCCGGGCGTGTGCCGCATACGTTTCTACGGCTGCCATGGCATCAACCAGCATCATCGTCTTGACGCGCTCCATCAGGTCGATCTGCTCCTGACCACGAACCGCCGCAAGCTCACCCTCCGCAATCGCCGAAACGATCGACTCATGCGTCGCGAGCAATGCGCGCATGCCCTCGGCCTTCGACTCTGGAATCATGCATGCCTCGATGAACCGATCGAGGAGCGCCAACGCGGGGCGCGCCCGCTTCGGCATACCGATCGCATCGACCGAGTCCGCGGGCACATCGTCGACCTCCGGCGCCTCCGGATCCTCGCCAAGGACCAGCTCGACCTCCTGCCCCTCGGCCGCGGGCTGTTCGATCGTCGCCATGGCTGCACCCGCCGCCTCATCACCAACCTGCGCCACGACCATCGCCTGAAGTTCATCCCGCGCGCGGCTGGCCCGCTGTTCCCGCAAGGCCGATCCTTCGGTGAAGGCGCGCGATGCCAGCGACTGCTCCTCCGTGCCGAACTGCCACAGATACTGCTCGGCAACGCGCTCGCCGGCGGTGCGGAACATGGCCTCCTGCGCCGCGCCATCCTCCTCCGCCCATCGCGAGAGTGCGGCGAGCAACCGCTCGCGCAGGGGCTGGTCCACTCCCGGCGCCCGAAGCAGGGCAAGCGTGCACTGTTCCACGCCGTACCCTCGATCGGTCGCCACGCTGAGTTCGTTGGCCACGCTTCGTCGCCACGACATGCGCTGCAGCGGCGTCAACCGCGGTGCGAGCAGGAAAAACAGCGCGACCTCATGATCGACCGCACTCGCGATCGACTTGGTCATGGATGCCCAGCACTCGTTGCGAAGGGCAGACAGCCGCTCAAGGGCCTCTTGCTGCTCGCGCCGAAGCGACTCAAGCCGTTCCATCGGATCTGCGTCCGCGTCGCTGGATGCTCGGCGCTCGGTCGTCGCATCCACCACCGATGGGTCAGCAGGCATCGCCTGCGTGCCATCGACGGCGTGCTCGGCTTCATGCTCCAAGCTGGCGATCCGCTCCGTCAGGTCCGCGTACTCCAACCAGATCTGCGCCGCCGCGCGCCGATCGCTGCAGTCCAAGCCATCGCCGATGCCGCGCAACACGCGGCGAACAAGATCCCGCCGGGCCAGCCGATGACGATCGACGTCGGGCTTCAGCTCGGCCCACCGTGCCGCATCATCCCGAAGCGCCCGCTGCAGCGACGTGCCGGCATCAAAAGCCGTGACCTGGCCGAGCCACCCGCTCATGCGAGCAGCCACGGCAAGCCCACGGCGCACACGCACGCGCTCGATGCCCGCAGCGGCATCCGCCGGCATCAACGCAGCGATGGCCGTGAACAGGGCGCCATCGAGGTCCTGCTGCGCCAGCTGCAGCTCGATCGATGGGCCTCGCTGGTGTTCAGTGTTGGCCTCGGACGCCCGAATGGCCTGGCATGAACGCTCGACCAGCGGCCCATGGCGCTCGACATACTCCATGTGCACACGCTCGAACGCATTCCAGTCAGCCGGCTCGGCGACGCACTCTTCGCGCAGCATGCGGGCGAGCGCGCTAAGGTCCATCGGCTCGACGGACAGGTTCGTGAATTGCGCGAGCGCCGCTGTCGGCAGGATCAGCGCCGCCACCCACGCCAGAAGCGCGAGCCACGCGGCGCGCGGCTTCACATCGCGCTCCCGAGTCCCATCACGCGACGCCACGCACTGATCTGGCCCAGGTGCATCATCTGGTGATTGTTGCAGAGGAACAGCACCGCCTGCCCCAGCACGGGGAAGCGTTCCTTGAAGACGCCCTCCACGGGATTCGGTCCCGCAAGCACCGAATCGTCGAGCTCGGTGAGCAGCTCAGCCACCTTCTGGTGACCGGCCATGTAGTGCGCCATGAGCGCATCCTTCGATGGATACGTGCCCGCATCGACGCAGGGCGCGCCGGCCTTGAAGAGATCCTCCCAGCCTGCGGGGTTCGAGATCGCTCCCTCGTGGCCGATCAAGGTCGCCATGCGCGCGGGATAGATGCTCAGGTGACCGATGTTGAAGGCCGCGCTGTTCATGTCCGTGAAGGGCATGCGCGCGAACGACTCCGCAGGAATTCCCTGGCAGAGCTTGTCGGCGTAGCCGACGGTGGCGAGGCAGTCGTGAGCGATGCAGCTGGCGAAGAGTCCCATGGTCGCAGGATCGTACCGACCGATCCGTCGTGTCGATCAGCCGCCGAGCACGCGCGCGCAGACCGCCGCAGCGATCGCCGGGTCGCTGGTGCCGTGCACCACGGCCCTGCCATCGATGAAGACGGTGAGCTCGAGCATCAACCCGCTCGACAGCGAAGGATCGATCGAGCCACGAACCAATCCTTGACCAACCGTGAACGATCCTGCAGGCGCGAGTCGCGCCAGCCAGCCCGCTTCATCCAGGGTCGACTCGACCACCGGCCGGATCTGCACGGCGTTGCGCCCGCAGAGGACCGCCGCAGCCGATCCAGCCACGCCATCGAGCCAGTCGTACCGGCCAGCGCCGCAGCACGGGCACGCGGGATCCTTCGCGACCGCGATCGTGCGCCACGATCCGGCTGCCGCGTCGACACTGACGAGCGTCGGCGTACTCGGCTCGGCACCGGCCAGGATCGGCAGTCCGAGCGCCACGCTCGCTCCCGCCGCGATGGCGACCGTCGAGCCGAGCACTCCCGCGGTGTCGCACGTGCCAAGCGCGCCGGCCGGTGGTGCGTCGGGCCACACGCATCGCAGACAAGGACCGCCGGGCCGCACCAGCATGGCGCGCGCCTGAGTGGCGATCGCGGCGCAGTACACCCACGGTCGGGCATCGCGCACACACACGTCATTCAGCAGGTACCGAGGCTCCATCGCATCGAAGCCGTCGAACACCAGATCAATGCCGTCGACGTAGTCCTCGATCGATTCGCGATCGATCGAGTCGACCCACGCCTCGACGCGCACCGAAGGATCGACGGCCTCGAGCCGCGCGCGCGCCGCGATCGCCTTGGGCACACCGACATCCGCCGTCGCAAAGAGTGATTGCCTCTGCAGGTTGCTCGGTTCGACCACGTCGCGGTCCACGATCACCACGCGGCCCACTCCTGCACGCACGAGTTGGTCCGCAATCAGGCAGCCCAGCGCGCCGCAGCCGGCCACGAGTGCGCTCGAGGCGCGCAGCCGCTCCTGCGCCGGCCCGGTGAATCCTGCGACGAGGCGCTGACGCGCATGACGATCGGCGTGCTCAGCCATGCACGTGATCCGATGGACGCTGGCCGAGCGGCGGCTCCGTCATTCGTCCGTGACCAATGAACAGGGCGGGCCGAGTGGCCCGCCCTGGGTATGTGTGCTTGGAGCCGTGCATGGCTGAAGCCGGCATCCCGCTCGCGCGGGACCGGATCACCACGCGAAGTGGGCGAACGCCTTGTTGGCGTCGGCCATCTTGTGCGTGTTCTCGCGCGTCTGCACCGACTTGCCCTCGTTGCGGGCAGAGTCCATGATTTCCTTGCTCAGGCGCTGGGCGATCG
>JASGCG010000009.1 GCA_030054235.1 Bacteroidia bacterium | reverse complement strand
CGATCACCTTCGTCGCACCAGCTGGCACGATCGATGCTGCTGCACGCGTGCGAGTCGTCGGTGAGGCCGACGGCCAGGCCATCCGCATCGAGAGCGTGACGCCGCAGGGTGCGCGCACGGTGTGGACGATGGTCGCCGATGCCACGGTGCCCGCCGCTGACGGTGATGGCCCGGCCGCTGCGGCCAAGGAGCCCGGTGGCGACCCGGTCGCGCAGGGTGCTGCCGCGGCATCAAAGGAAGACGATGCAGCCGCCGAGAAGGATCTGCGGCTCCCTGCCGCCATGGCGCTGCTCCAGACGGCACCGTTCGGTGATGCGGGTGTTCGCTTCGAGCGCACCGCCAAGGGTGATCGCGTGCCCAAGGCCATCGAGCGCACCGTGTTCCGCAACGCCACGGTCTGGACGAGCGCTTCCGCGGGCATCATCGAAGGCTGCGACGTGCTCATCGATGGCGGCAAGATTGCAGCGATCGGCCGCGCGCTCGTGGTGCCTGCGGGCACGCAGGAGATCGACTGTGCCGGGCGCCACATCACGCCCGGCCTGATCGACTGCCACAGCCACACCGGCGTGCTGGGCGAAGTCAACGAGTGGACCCAGGCGTGCACGGCTGAAGTGGGCATTGGCGATGTCATCGATCCCACCGACATCAACTGGCACCGTCAGCTTGCCGGCGGGCTGACCGCTGCGAACCAGCTCCACGGGAGCGCCAACCCGATCGGTGGCCGCAACAGCGTGGTCAAGCTCAAGTGGGGCGAGCCGGCCTCGGCGTTCCCGATCCCGGATGCGAAGCCGGGCATCAAGTTCGCGCTGGGCGAGAACGTGGTGCGACCGCGCGATCGCTATCCCGACACCCGCATGGGTGTCGAGGCGTACATGCGCGACCGCTTCCGTGCCGCGGCCGAGCAGCGTGCGGCCTTGGCCCGCTGGAACGCGCTGTCGGCTTCCGCCCGCGCGCGCACCGTGCCGCCCCACGTGGACGATGAGCTCACCGTGCTTGGCGAGATCCTTGCCGGCGAGCGCGTCGTGCACTGCCACTCGTACCGGCAGGACGAGATCGTGATGCTGCTTGACCTTGCCGATGAACTGGGGTTCAAGGTCGCCACCCTCCAGCACATCCTCGAGGGCTACAAGGTCGCCGATCGCATCGCGCGCCATGGTGCGGGAGCGAGCAGCTTCAGCGACTGGTGGGCGTACAAGATGGAAGTCATGGATGCCGTGCCGCACAACGGCGCGGTCATGGCGGGCCAAGGTGTGCTCACGAGCTTCAACTCCGACAGCGATGAGCTCGCGCGCCGTCTGAACACGGAAGCCGCGAAGGCCTGTCGATACGGTGGGCTCGAACCTGCCGAGGCGCTCACGTTCGTGACGATCAATCCGGCGATCCAGCTGGGCATCGGCCACCGCACGGGCAGCCTCGAGGTCGGCAAGGATGCGGACCTGGTCGTCTGGACCACCGATCCCCTGTCGAGCTACGCACTCTGCGACCAGACGTGGATCGAGGGCGTGAAGCGCTTCGACCGCGCGGCCGACCGTGTGCGCCGCGCCGAGGACGCCGCGCTTCGAGCGCAGTTGCTCGAGGCTGCGTTCGAACGAGGTGGCATGGACCGACCACCGACGAAACCCGACGGTGATGCAGGCGGCCGGCGACGCGGGCCCACGCTGCTCGCCCGCATGCTCGACACGCGCGAGGATGCGTTCTGGGAGATGTACCGACGCGGCCAGGATCCGGCCGCGGTGCGTTCGGGCGAATGCGGCTGCGGTGCAGCCATGACCATCTTCGGTGGAGGTGACCAGTGAAGTCGTTCATCCTGACCGCGGCACTCTGCTCGACGGCGGTGGCGCAGAACTCAACCGCTCCCAGCCCCGCGCCGAAACAGGTCTCTTGCATCCGCAACGTCACCGTGCACACGATGGATCCGGCCTTCACGGTCGTTCCCGGCGCTGCGGTCGTGATCGGCGTCGATGGCCGCATCGAACGCATCGTGCCGGCCGCGCAAGCACCTCTGGACGACGTGCAGACCTTCGATGGACAGGGTCGCCACCTGTGGCCCGGCTTCATCTCAAGCGCCACCACGATGGGCCTGATCGAGGTGCAGCAGGTCCGTGCAACCGATGACCGCACGGAAGTCGGCCAGTTCCACCCCGAAGTCGAGGCGTGGGTCGCCGTGAATCCCGACAGCGACCTCCTGGCCGTGGCCCGTGCCAACGGGATCCTCGGCGCGCTCGTCTTCCCACAAGGCGGCCGCGTGAGCGGCACGGCCAGCATGATCAGGCTCAATGGTTGGGATACCCACGACCTGGTGCTGCGCAAGGACAGCGGTGTGATCGTGCGTTGGCCCGCGACCGAACCCACGGTGCAGTGGTGGACGCGATCGACGCCTGACGACCAGGAGAAGCGCATCAGTCGTGACCTGCGCGAGGTCCGGGAGTTCTTCACCCGCGCCAAGGCCTACATCGCGGCACGTGATGCAGGCTCGACCCAGGTCGATGACCTGCGGTTCGAGCGGCTTCGGCCCGTGCTCACCGGGGCAGCGCCGATCTACCTCGAGGCGAGCAGTGCAGGCCAGATCGCCAGCGCCGTGACCTGGGCCGTGGGCGAGGGGTTCAAGCCTGTCATCGTCGGCGGCTCGGGCGCGCTCGACCAGGCGGATCTCCTGCGCGCCCACGACGTGCCCGTGATCATCGTCGGGGTGCACCGCTTGCCGCAGTGGGCGCACGAAGCATGGGATGCGCCCTTCACGCTGCCGGCGCGCCTGGCCGAAGCGGGCATCCGGTTCTCGATCGCAACCGGTGATGAACCGAGCAACGACCGCAACCTTCCGCACCATGCCGCGACAGCGGTCGCCCATGGCTTGCCGCATGACCGGGCCGTGGCAGCCATCACGCGCGACGCAGCGATGATCGCCGGCGTCGGCGACCAGCTCGGTTCGATCGTGCCTGGCATGCGTGCGAGCATGATCCTGTGCAGCGGCGACCCGCTCGACGTGCGCACGCCGGTCGAGGCAGCATGGATCGATGGCCGGCAGCTCGACCTGTCGAACCACCAGACGAGGATGCTCGAGAAGTACCGACGCAAGTACGAGGCCCCGAAGCCCTGATGGGCGGGTCGATGGACGTCGGTGGGTGGGTCTGACCCAGCGGCTGCGATGGTGGCTGCGACAGTGGCCGGGACGGTGTCCAGGACGCGGGACGCGGCGGGCTCAGGCCGCGTCGATGACCGAGTAGCGATCGAGGTTCAAGGTGACGAGCTCGCCGTCATCCTTGCGCAGCTCGAGGCGATCGAGCCAGAGGCGATCCTGGTGCGCATGCGCGAACCAAGAGCCGGTCTTGGCCTGGCGCCAGCGCACGACCACGCCCTCGACCGCGGTGGTCCACACCTGGGCGACCTGGGGCATCTGCTGCATCACGCGCACGCGCGTGCCGGGCTGGAGCGCAAGTCCTTCGAACATGGCGGGAGTATAGCCGTGCGTCACGCGAGGTCGGCCGGTGCGACGATCGCCCGGCAGAGTCCCTCGCGCCATGACGCACCGCAACGACAAGCCAGCAGCGCATTGACCTGATCGAGGCTCACGGCGCGAAGGTCGGCGGTCAGTTCATCGAGCGTGCGCAAGCGGCCGTAGGTGAACCAGTCGCTTGCCAGCGCCATGGCACGGGCCGACGTGCTCTCCTCGCTCATGACCAATCGGCTGAGGATGCCGATGCGCGCGCGTTCGAGTTCGTCGGCATCGATGCCGCACTCGAGGCGCTCGAGTTCTCGCAGGATGCAATCGAGCGTTTCCTGTGCCCGTTCGGGCCGAGAGCCTGCATAGATCGTGACCCGGCCCAGATCCCGGCCGGCGGAGTACGAACCGCCCACGCTGTAGCAGAGCGCGCGCCGCTCGCGCACCTCATCGAAGAGACGGCTGCTCGACCCGCCACCGAGCACGCGAGCCGCGAGCCGCATGGCGTGACGATCCTCATCGCGAGCGTTGGGGGCATCGAGCGAGATCGCCATGTGGGTCTGGGAGGTCGGCATGACCTCGAGGTGGCGCATCGAGCGCGGCGACGCGCCCGGGACCATCGTGGTCGAGGATCCGGTCCAGCCAGCCAGCGCCTGGTCGAGCACGGCGCAGGCGGCATCGTGATCCACATCGCCGGCGATCCCGATCAGGGTGCCGCCCGGCGTGCAGCGACGATGCCATGCAGCGCGCAGTCCGTCGGCCGTGAGGGCCTGGATGCCCTCAGGCGTGCCGAGGCCGGATCGGTTGAAGGGTTCCGGCATGCTGATCCGCTGCAGATGCTGCATGCACAGCTGCTGCGGTTCATCCCTGACCGCGGCGATGGCCTGCAAGCCGAGTGCTTTCGCTTGTTCGACGCCCTCCGGATCCATGCGCGGCGACCGGACCATCTCCGCCAGGCATGCCAGCATGCCGCTGACGTTCGGCCCCGTGGTCACGGCCGACAGGTTCACGTGGTGCACGGCTGCCGAGGCGTTGCGCTGCACGCCAAGGACATCAAGCCGACGGGCCAGTTCCTCGCTGGTGCTGCGTTCGGTGCCGCGCAGCAGCAGTTCGGCGCACATCGCGCTTTCTCCCTCGCCTGCTGCACCGGCAGGATCGCCCGCCGTGCCGACCGGCGAGAGCCAGGCCACGCTCACGCTGGACATCGATGGCATGCGCTCGGAGAGCAGCCAGGCACCGCATGCCAGCTGGGTCGATCGGAACGTTGCCGTCGTGGTCGTCATGGTGCTCCTGTCTGGTGGCGAAGCCGGTCGTCGAGCCAGTCATCCACGGTCACGAGGCCCGCCGGACGACCATGGAGCCAACGTGCCAGGCGCAGCGCACCGACGGCGAAGAGCTGGCGGCTCACCGCATCATGCTCGATGCGGATCGTCTCGAAGGGGCCGGCGAACTGCACGGAGTGCGCACCGATGGTGTCGCCTGACCGGATGCTGTGGATGCGCGAAGGTGGCAGCGAACTCCCGGAGCCGTCACGGACCGCGTCGGCAAGGGCCAGTGCGGTGCCAGAGGGTGCATCGATCTTGCGCTGGTGATGATGCTCGATGAGGTCGACCGCGTACTCGGGGCCGAGCAAGCGAGCGGCGTCGCGGCAGAGCCGACGGGCCACCGCAACGCCCAAGGAGGTGTTTGGTGCGACCATCACGCAGATTTTTTTTGCTGCCCCCAGGACTGCTCCGCGAGCCTCGTCGTCGAGCCCGGTCGTGCACGAGAGCAACGCCGCTCCATGATTCGTCGCGAGGTGTGCCGCGCGGATCGCGCCGCGCGCGCTGCTGAAGTCGATCACGCAGTCGATCGCTGCAACTGCTTGCGAATCAGCGGTTTTTGCATCGACCTCGAGCACCGCGCGGCACGGCGACGATGGATCCCTTGCTGCATCGAGCACCGCGCGACCCATGCGGCCTGATGCTCCGACGACGGCGATGGTGGTGGTGGTGTGCATCGTGGACGTCGTCGTGGGTGAGTCGTGTCAAGGCCCGTGGCGATCCAAAATCGGCAATTTTGGATCAAGCCCCTTTCCAACTCCCGTCGATAACGGTACAACATGTGTGGTCACCGAGGTAACGCTACGCGCCTCGAATGACTCTCCGACCCGAAGCGTAGCCAACATGGAGCCCATCACCATGGCAAAGAAGAAGGCTGCTAAGAAGGCCGCTAAGAAGGCCGCGAAGAAGACCGCCAAGAAGTCGAAGTAATTCGGCGGTTGGTCAAGCAATACACCAAGGGCCGGCCTCGAGCCGGCTCTCGGTGTTTTTGCGGCGCACTACACTTCGGCCCGTCCGTCCCACCCCACGCCAACGCCCATGCCACACGTCATCGCCGAACCGTGCATCGCGACCAAGGACGCCAGCTGCGTCGAGGTCTGCCCCGTCGACTGCATTCACCCCACCAAGGCCGAGGGCTCGTTCGCGCAAGCCACGCAGCTCTACATCGATCCGGGCACCTGCATCGACTGCGGGTTGTGCGTGGACGAGTGCCCGGTGCGAGCGATCTTCCCCCAGGATGACCTGCCTGAGGAGTGGAAGAAGTACATCCAGATCAACGCCGATCACTACGCCAAGTGATCTGGTTGAAGCGTTCTGGTTGAAGCGATCTGGGCCACGTGGTCCGATCAGCCCGACGCCATCCAGGCGGGCAGGATGCCGCGATCCATTGGTGCCGACCGGCGGGCCGCCATCGGCCCTTCTCCACGGATTCCCCGTGATCTCCAGTCCATCCGAGCCCTGGCTGATCACTCCTCGTCGGGAGCTTCCCTGTTCACGCCGCTCGACGCATCGGGGCGCTCCGTCCAGTCCTCGCAACGACCGCCGAGGTTGAGTTCGCTCGGCATGGTCTTGCGGTAGCCAAGCTTGCGGGCCACCTCGAGCACGTCGGTCCAGCTTGGGAAGGGCTTGCCGTTGACCCGCTTGAAGGCATCGATGGCCATGAGCCAGAGGTACTGCTCGCGGCTCATCTCGCCTTCCTCGGCGCTGCGGATGAAGTCGGTGAGTCGGCGGCCCGGACCACGGCGACGCTCGAGGTTGGTTGGCGATGCCGGCGTGACGTCGCGGCGATCCTCGCCACTGCGCCGTTCCTGCATGCCGTAGTTGGGCTCGGGCTTGGCTGGGTCGTACGAGTCGCTCATGGTGTGGTCCTCCGCGCCGGATGAATCCGCGCGCTTCCCTACACTCTACAGTGCGCCACTCCCATGAGCACCATGCCTGACGAGGATGGACTGAACTGGTTCGAGGCAGCCTTGGGCTGGCTCCTTCCGGGCTATGGGCTCATTCGGCTCGGCCACCGGCGCCGCGGTGCTTGGGCCATGGCCGCCGTGCTCGGCCTGTTCGCATCGGGTCTCGTGATCGGCGGGCTCGACTCGGTCGATCGACGCGAGGATGGACTCTGGTTCGTGATGCAGGCTGGTGCGGGTCCGGTCGCGTTCGCCGCGGACTGGGGCAACACGCGGCTCATCAAGACGGGCCACTATGGCCGCTTGGTCGAGACCCCACCCTCGCGGCTCATCGACCGTGGTGCGCAACCGCGGGTCAGCACGCTCAAGTCCATCACCTATTCCAACGAAATCGGCACGTTGTTCAGCGCGCTGGCCGGACTCCTGAATGTGTCGCTGGTCCTGGACACGCTCCAGCGCCGGCGGACCGAGGATGCCGAATCATGATGGGCCTGGCCTGGATCCCGTTCCTCGAGCCCGTGCACCTTGGCCGGCTGTGGTGGCTGCTCATCGTGCCGCTGTGCTTCGGCATCGCGATCGTCTACCGCGCGGTCAAGGCGCCGTCGATGGACCGTTTCCTGCCTGGTGTGCTCAGGCTCACCGCCAACATCCTGGGCGTGATGGCGCTCCTGGCCGCGCTCGTCTTCGTGGTGGTCTACGGCGCCTTGCCGCTCTTGCCGTCGGACTGACGGTTCAGCAGCACAACCAGTGCCATCGGTGCGGCGATCGTGAGCCAGCACACGACCGCCCCCATGATGCTCACCCAGTTCCGGACAGCAGCGCCGTCCGCCGAGCTGCCCCACTCACGCATGGCACGACGGAGCGATGCGCACGGCTCCTCGTTCTCGGCGATCGGCGGGAAGAAATGCTCGGTGTCGGTGGCGACCCATTGGCAGAACGACCAGCGCACCGGCCAGCCAAGGGCGATCGTCCCGACCCGCCGCTCCAAGGCCGACTCCGGGAGCGTGGGCAGCGCAAGCCACGCCGGCAGAGAAGGGTCAGTGCGCTGATCGGGCGCGGCGTCCTCGGCTTCCAAGGTGATCCAGTCGACACCGGGACTTGACGCACCATTGGCCACCCACAGGATGCTCTGTGCGGCCATGGCATCCGTGAAGGTCGGCCTGCACCGATCGACCTGCGATCCAAGGATCATGGGCTGCGCAGCAACACCGGCAGCCGCAATGAGCGCGATCGCGATGAGCTTGTACCGACGGGTCATCGCCATGGCGGGCTCACGCCTTCGGCTTGCGCACACCACCACCAGGCTTCTGGTCAGGCGTCAGGGGCTGCTTGCGCATCAGGCCGCGCAGCTTCTTGCTGCTGGCCAAGCGTGACAGGCGATCGGCCTTGCCGGCGCGACGGGGCTTCTGCGGACCGCGCGGGCCCTTGCCGCTCCAGGTGGGTCGATCCGCGCGCTCGCCAGGAGACCGAGGTTCGGTGGCTGGCCGTTCAGGTGCATCCTTCGTGCGCTGCGCTGCCGCCGGACGACGTGCCTCGCGCGTTGGCTTGGACGACCCACCCGCTCGCGCCGGTGCCGTGGGCGCCGGTGTGGCTCGACGCCCCTTGTTCACGACACCGAACTCCGAGAGGTCCGGGGCGGCGCGAGCCGGGATGTCCACGCCGGCGAAGTCGCCGATGCGCTTCCATCGATCCGCATCGAGCCCGGCGACGAAGGTCACGCTCTGCGCCTTGCCACCACCGTGGCCAGCGCGACCCACGCGATGCACGAAGTCCTCGAGCATGATCGGCACGTCATAGTTCACGACCGCCTTGATGGCCGGAACGTGCAAGCCACGCGCGGCGACGTCGGTCGCCACGAGCACCTTGGCCGAGCCCGAGGCGAACGCCTCGAGCGCCTGGTTGCGGCGCGTCTGCGACAGGTCGCCGTGCAGCATCGCGACCGCAACGCCGTGGCGGCGCAGCGCACCCTCGACCCAGCCCACACGGCGGCGCGTGCGGCAGAAGACCGCGACGCCGTTGCGTCGCTCGTACTTGAGCCACCAGAGCAGCATCGCCACCTTGTGCTCATCTTGGATGAGGTAGGCATCGTGGCCGACCTCGGTGGCAGGAGCATTCTGGCGACCGACGCCGACCTCGACGGGGTCGGTGCCGAGCAGGCCGAGCACGGTGTCGCGCAACGTGCGCGGCATCGTGGCGCTGAACGCCATGGTGATGCGGTCACCGGGCGCACGCTCAAGGATCTGTGTGACCTGCGGCAGGAAACCCATGTCGCTCATGCGATCGCCTTCATCGATGATCGCGTGTGTGAGGTACGCCAGCGTCACGGCATCGTCGTCGAGCAGTTCACGCACACGGCCAGGCGTGCCGATGAGGACGTCGATGCCCTGCGCGACGGCTTCCTTCTGTGGACCGATCGCGCTCTTGCCGTAGACGCACGCCACCCGAAGCACCGTGCCGCGCACGAGCAATTGGAGGTCCTTGGCGACCTGCTGGGCGAGTTCACGCGTGGGCACCAGCACCAGCGCGCGCAGGCGCTCGCGTGGATCGATCCCTTGTCCACGGCGCCGGCGCGGTGGCGTGGTGATGAGCGCATCGAGCACCGGGAGCGCGTAGGCGTAGGTCTTGCCGCTGCCGGTGGGCGCCAGCGCGAGCACGCCCTTCCGCGCCGCGGCAGCCTCGATCGATTGCGCCTGGACGGGCGTGGCTTCGTGGAAGCCTTGGGCATGGAGGGCACGGACCAGGATCGGCGACAGGGTGGTTTCGTCAAAGCGCACGGCGTGAGCGTAGCCGGGCGCAGTACAGTGCCGCGGCACGATGACTTCGGTCGCTCTCTTCACCGTCATGCCGGGGCTCCTGGCCGTCTCCACGATGCTCGTGGTCGTGCCAGTGGTGCTCATCCTGCTGCTTGCTCCCGTGATCTGGCTGGTCATGGCCTACAACCGGCTCGCACGGCTTCGGGTGCGCTGCGAGAACGCCTACAGCCAGATCGATGTGCAGCTCAAGCGGCGATTCGACCTCGTTCCCAACCTGGTCGAGGCGGTCAAGGGGTATATGGCGCACGAAAGGCAGACGCTCGAAGCGGTCATCCGTGCTCGCGCCGCCGCAGTCGACGGGCTGCGTGGTGCCTCGGGCGCCATGCATGGCGGCGTGGTCGGGATGGGTGCGCTCGCAGCCGCGAGTGGACAGCTCGATGCGGCGCTTGGCAGGCTCTTCGGCGTCATGGAGCGCTATCCCGACCTGAAGGCCAACCAGAATGCCCTGCAACTTCAAGAGGAACTGGTGCACACCGAGAATCGAATCGCCTTCGCGCGGCAGGGCTACAACGACAGCGTGCAGTCGCTGAATGCGCAGATCGCCATGTTCCCCACCAACCTGGTGGCTGGACTCTTCGCGTTCCGTCCGATGCCGATGTTCGAGGCCGCCGACCAGGAGCGTGCCGCCGTGCGGGTCAACCTGGGTGATGCCCCATGAAGGACTTCTTCGATCATCAGGAGCGTGCACGGCGCTCGACCTGGTGGCTCGGACTCTTCTTCGTGCTTGGCGTGGTGGGCACGGTGGGATCGCTGTTGCTGCTGGTCGGGGCGATCGCGCTCGTCAAAGCCAAGGGTTCGGCGTCGGTCGAGTCGTTCGATGACCTGATGCGCCCGGAGGTCGGATGGGCCTGGGCGGTGGCGGGACTTGCCACGCTCGTGATCCTGCTCGTGAGCCTGCATCGCCTCTGGCAACTCTCGCGCGGGGGCGGCGCGGTGGCCGAGATGCTCGGCGGTCGGCTGGTCGATCGACGCACCAGCGACCCGGCCGAGCGACGGTTGCTCAATGTGGTCGACGAGATGGCGTTGGCCAGCGGCGTGCCTGTGCCGCCGGTCTACGTCCTTGAGGAGGCCTCGATCAATGCGTTCGCCGCCGGCACGACCCACGCCGACGCGGCGCTCGGCGTGACGCGAGGGTGCATCGAGCAGCTCGACCGCGATGAGCTGCAGGGCGTGATCGCCCATGAGTTCAGCCATGTCTTCCACGCCGACATGCGCATCAACGCCCGGACAGCCGCGGCGATCGCGGGGATCATGGCGATCGCCACGATCGGCTACGTCCTGGTGCGTTTCGTGGGACCGTCGATCGCGCGCTCGGGTGGTGGTGGCCGAAAGAACAATGGTGCGGGCATCGGGGTGGCGATCATCCTCGCTGGCCTGGTCCTGATGGTGGTGGGGTTTGGCGGCTCACTCTTCGGGACGCTCCTGCAGGCTGCCATGAGCCGCCAGCGCGAGTACCTGGCCGATGCGAGCGCCGTGCAGTACACGCGCAATCCACGCGGTATCGCCGGGGCCCTGCGCAAGATCAAGGCAAGTTCGCGCGCGCCGATCCATTCGTCGCACGCGCGCGACATGAATCACTTCTTCTTCACGAATGCCGCGGAACGCTGGCTCTCGACGCACCCGCCGCTCGACGAGCGGATCCGGCGGATCGAGGGCCTTCCTGCCGATGCGCCTGTCGTGGTGGATGGAACCGGCGCGCCACCGAGCGCAGCCGCGTTCGATCCATCGCAACGCTTCCACCGATACACGCAGGATGGCGCGCGAGGCCTCGTCGGTGCGATCGGCACGATGTCCGTCGCGCCCGCGACCCAGGCAGCGCCATCCATCGCTCCCCCGCCACCCGTGCCTGTGGAAGGCGCACCTTCGCTTGATGATGCCGCACATGATCCAGCGATGGCACCTGCGATCATCGCGTGCCTGCTCCTGTCGAAGCAGACTGCCTTGCGCGAGCGCCAGCTCGCCATGGTGGCAGGCGTGCAGGCTGCGTGGGCCAGGCAGGTCGTGGTCCTTGCTCCCTCGATCCTAGCGCTTGAGGCGCGTGCGCGCTGGGAGCTCTTCGACCTTGCGTGCCCAACGTTGATCCAGGTGGGACCAGGACCCTACCGCGCGATGCGGCAAGCCTGGGAGCAGATCGTCCGCGCCGATGGCTCGGTCTGCCTCGAGGAGTGGACGATCATCAACGCGCTCCGGTGCCATGTGGAATCACAGTGGTCCACGCGGCCGATCGGCGAACCGCGACTTCGTGCCCGTGAACTCGAGACCGAGATCCGCGCGGTGCTCTGGACCCTCGCTGCCAGCACGGGCTCCGATGAACGTGCGGAGCGGGCCTTCAATGCCTCGATCGTCCTGGTTCGGATGAAGCCCGGCGTTCCGCAAGGTCGACCGAGCCTCGAGGCCTTCGCCACGGCCATTGGCCGCATCGGTTCCGCCATGCGCTTCATGGATCGACGCCTGCTGGTGTCCGCATGCCTGGAGTGCATCACGAACGATCAACGCGTCACGGACCAGGAGATCGAGCTCGTGCGTGCGATCTGTGACTCGCTTGGCTGTCCCATGCCACGACTCGGATTGAGCGCGGCATGAGGATCCTGCTCACGGCGTTCGAGCCCTTTGGGGGCAGTGACCGCAATCCGACCATCGAGATCGTCCGATCGATCCGTGAGTCCATGCCGTGGATCCACACGGCTGTGCTGCCTGTGGTGACGGGTGTCAGCGCGGGCAGTGCGTGGGCGGCACTCCAACCGATGCTGGATGAGCCGTGGGATGCCGTCGTGCATCTTGGTGAATCAGCCAAGGCGACCGCGATCATGGTTGAGCGCGTGGCCGTGAACCTGCGCGACAGCGGTGTGGCGGACAACACCGGATCGATGCTTCGTGATGCCCCGGTCATCGATGGTGGACCGGCCGCGTACTTCGCCACGCTGCCAGTGCGTGAACTGGTCTCCGCTTCGCTCATGATCGACGTGCCGGCTGCCTTGAGCCTCAGCGCTGGCACGTTCCTGTGCAACGAGACGATGTACCGAACGCTCCATGCGATGCATGCTGTGCGCCGTTCCACGCTGGCAGGATTCGTGCATGTGCCGCAGTTGCCTGAGCAGGCTGCCGTTCGAGGCGGGCCAAGCATGGATGCTGTGGTCATGGCGCGGGCCGTTGAAGCCATGTTGAGCCGGCTCCATGAAGGTCCTAGACTCGCGCAGGCATGATGCGATCCATCCTCCAAGTTCTGGTGCCCGTCGTGCTGATGGTGTGGACGGCATCATGCGCCACGGTTCCAGAACCGACTCCGGTGGTCACCACCGCCATCACCAAGCAACTGCCTGGTCCGTGGACGGTCGTTGATGGTGGATCTGCGTTCTTCAAGGCTGAGGCCGTGCTCTTCTCGGCGGATGGTCGCATCCGCATCACGCGCGAAGGCAAGCTTCGCCGTGGCACCTGGGCCATGGTCGATGGGATGCTTGAGGTCAAAGGCGTGGAGCAGACCACCAGGTTCGAGGTCGCGCCGACCGCCGATGGCTTGGTGCTGCGCCCCTTGGTGGAGCGCCAAGGAGCATGGCGGCGCACGGATGCCGAGGTGACGCTTCGTGGCGCCCGTGTGCTGCCGACTGCGGGGTGATTCCACCAGCCGACCGGTCGGCCTAGACTGATCGGTCCACCATGGATGAGACCCCGATCAATCCCGGGATTGCCCGCACGCTGGCCCGTCACCCTCGGCCCCTTGGTGGCGACACGGTCCGCAGCGTCGGACCGTCAGCGTTCAGCCTGACCAATCAGATCCTGCAGGATGGCGTGCAGCAACGCGTGATCGGCAAGAAGCCGGATTGGCTTCGGGCCAAGGTTCCCGGTGGTGAGGGCTACGACCGACTCAAGGCCATCATTGATGAGCATCGGCTGCACACGGTCTGCCAGGAGGCAAGCTGCCCCAACATGGGCGAGTGCTGGAGCCGTGGCAGCGCCACGATCATGATCCTGGGGGACACGTGCACCCGGAGCTGCGGCTTCTGCAACGTCAAGACCGGCAAGCCGCCGGTGTTCGATGCCGACGAACCACGCCGCGTGGCAGCGAGCTTGGCGCTCATGGGACTGAAGCACGTGGTCATCACCAGCGTCAACCGCGACGAGCTCCCTGATGGCGGCGCAGCGATCTGGGCCGAGACCATCGAGCGTGTGCACGAGGCGTGCCCAGGCATGAGCGTCGAGGTGCTCGTTGGTGATTTCCTCGGGGATGAGAAGGCGATCCAGGTGGTCTGCGACGCGCGGCCTGAGATCATCAGCCACAACATGGAGACGGTGCACCGCATGCACCCCGCCGTGCGACCGCAGGCAAAGTACGAGCGGAGCCTCGCTGTGCTGCGCCAGATGAAGGCCAGCGGGCTGGTGACCAAGACCGGCTGTATGGTGGGCATCGGCGAGCGAGACGATGAGGTGCTCGAGCTGATGGATGACATCCGCGCAGCGTGCGAGTGCGATGTGCTCACGATCGGCCAGTACTTGCAGCCCACGCGCAACCACCTGCCGATCGATCGATGGGTGCATCCCGACAGCTTCCGCATGTTCAAGGAGCAAGCGTTGGCCCGGGGCTTCAGGGTCTGCGAAAGTGGCCCGCTCGTGCGGAGCAGTTATCGAGCGGATGAACAGGCTGCGCTCCTGAGCAAGCCGCGTCATTGAGCGTCAGTCGTGGATGCCAGTGAAGCATGTCGGCTGTGCCTGACTGAAGTGTCCGACTGATCCTGAATCATCACTCCGTGTTTGTGTGGTGACACCCTGAAACCCATCTTTCGCCTGGGTTGGTGGGACCGCGCGCGTGGTTCGCGCGGAGGGAGAGAACATGCCTGAACATTTCGACGACCTTCGAAGTCTCCGCAAGGCCATGGCGCAGGCCTTGGCCGAGGATCGCCGTGACCGCGGTCGCATGGCGATCGTGACCGATGTCTTGGTGCGTTGGCACCACGATCCGAACAAGCAAGTGCGCTACGAGACCTTGGACATCTCCGAAGGCGGCATGCGCATCCGCAGCAGCTGTGCGCTGCTGGAGGGAATGACTGGCCGTGTTCGGTTGAGCCTGCCGGACACACCGACCATCGATCGACCTGCCATGGTGGCCTGGAGCCGAGCGTGCTACGACCGCGAAGGTCGCATCGATCACTTCGAGGCCGGCATCAGGTTGTTCTGAGATGTCACGCCGATGCGGGGTGCGTGCGACCGATCACCCATGGTGCCAACGGGAACCGCTGGGCGACCCGCTTGGCATCGCTTGCTGTGACGGACTCGATGTGACGGAGTTCCTCGGCGAGCGACCGGTACGGCAGGCCATGGGCCCAATTGCCACCGAGCCGTCGCATGCGGCCTGATGGACGCTCGCCGGCCAGCGTGACCATGGTGGCGACCTTGGCGCGCACCGAGGCGAGTTCATCGTCACGCACGCCTTCGGCGACCTGGTTGAGCTCGCGGAGCAGGATCGATTCGACCTCCTCTGCGTCCTCAGGATCGCAGGTCGCGCTGATCAGCACGTCACCACAGTCGTCGTGCATGTCCAGCGAGACATCGGCGCTGTCGGCAAGGCCTGGCTCGACCAGGGCCCAATGCAGCCGGCCGCTGTCGGAGTCGCTGAGGATCTGGCAGAGCACCATGCACGCGTAGCGGTCTTCGTCACGTGCGGATGGACCGGGAGCCAATCCAAGCAGGTAGTGGCGCGTGGCCTTGGCGCTGTCGATCGTGAACTCAAGGCGTTGATGGGTGGACGCCACCCGGTCGTTGCGTGGTGATTGCGCCGGGATCATCCCCAGCTCGGCCTCGGCAGTCCGGATCGCGGCGTCAAGGTCGACCTTGCCCGCGAGGGCGAGCACGGTGTTGTCCGGGCTGTATCGCGCCGTGAAGTAGTCACG
>JASGCG010000248.1 GCA_030054235.1 Bacteroidia bacterium | reverse complement strand
TCGCGTAGGTCAACCCGAGGCTCGCTTGCATCCGCCCCAGCAAGAAGTACCCCACCAGTCCCAGGGCCGTGATCCCCAGGAAGGCGGCGATCGCGGCCCGACGCGAGCGCCACCATTGGCTGGCCAGGCCGCTCGCCAGATCGCCCACCGCCAGCCCCACGTAGCACCACATGATCGCGCGACCGGGCGCGGGGCGTTCGCTCTCCAGGATGCCCATCGAGCGCGCGATCACGTCGCTGTACTTGACGCAGACGCCCACGACGTACCAGATCGGCAGCGCAATCAGGACGACGCTGAGGTAACGCACCAAGCGCTCGCGCGGCCAGAACAGGCGCCAGACGGCGCCGCGCCCCGGGCGATGCGCGCGCTGGACCGCACTGAACATGCCGCTTTCCACGACGCCGAACCGGAGCGCCAGCAGTCCCAGCCCGAGGCCCCCACCGATGAGGAACGACGCCCGCCACGTGAACGCCTGCGTCACGAAGTAGCCCGCGATGGCGCCGCAGATCCCGACCGCGGCCACGATCGTGGTCGCGACCCCGCGTCGATCGGGCGTGACGAGCTCGGCCACGAGCGTGATGCCCGCTCCAAGTTCACCCGCGAGGCCGATGCCAGCCACCACCCGCAGCACTTCGTACTGCCGGATCGCCGAGCCGCAGCCGATCCAGTGCAGGACGCCAAGCGGCCCCTGCGGATCCACATCCGTGATGAACCCGTTCAGCAGGTTCGCCACGCTGTAGAGCAGGATGCTCCCGAAGAGCACCGAGAGCCGGCCGCGCCGATCGCCGAGCACCCCCCAGATCACGCCACCGACCACCAAGCCGGTCGTCTGCAGCGTGTTGTCGAGCCAGACGCCCCAATCACGCAGGAGCAGGTCTTGCGCCGCGCCGTCGAGGCCAGCAAGACGCGAGCCCAAGACCTCGCGCAGCGAGTCCTTCCGGACCATGGCAAAGAGCAAGAGATCGAAGATGTCCACGAAGTAGCCGAGCGCGGCAACGACCACGGCAAGGATCGTGGAGGTGCGCGTGATGCTCCCGGGCTGTGTCGCATCGTTCGCTGCGGTCGCTGCAGACGACGGGTGCGACTGCGCCGCCGGCTCGGCTTCGGCACGCGGTGACTCGGGCTTGTGGGGTCCACCCATGCGACCCAGTGTCGCAGTGCATGGCCAATCGCGCCAGTCGGCGGCTACGCTCCACATCATGCACGAGCCATCGCCTTCGGTTGACCGCCGCGCGTTCCTCGCTGGCACTGCCGCCCTGGCGGCAACCGTCACCGGCGCCTCGACGATGGCTGCACGCGCGACAACGCCGCAGGAACCAGCGCCCGCAGCGGCCAAGCCCAGTCGTCACGCCGGCACGCCGTGGCCCATCTGCCTGGATACCGCGACGATTCGCCCGGTCCCCCTGCTCGACAAGATCCGCATCGCCGCCGAGGCGGGCTACGACGCCATCGAGCCCTGGGAATCGGAACTCGCCGACCACGAACGATCGGGCGGCAACCTCAAGGACCTCGGCAAGCTCTTGCGCGATCGCGGCCTTCGTGTGCCAAGCGTGATCGGTCTGTGGAACGCGATCCCCGAGACGCAGGAAGCGTGGGATGCCCAGCTCCCGGCCTCGCGCGATCGCATGCGCATGGCGAGCGCCATCGGCGCCGAGCACATCCAGGTGATTCCGCAGCCCGAGCGCCCGCGCGAGCGATTCGATCCGGCATGGGCCGCGGCGCGCTACCGAGATCTGCTTGAGATGGGCATCCGCGACTACCAGCTCGTGCCCGCGATGGTGTTCGTGAAGTTCCTGCCGGGCGCGCGCACGCTTGGCCAAGCCGCGCAGATCGCGATCGACTCGGGCCATCCGCAGGCCAAGGTCATTCCCGACACCTTCCACATGTTCATCGGCGGAACGCCGTTCGGCGGGCTGCAGCACCTGCGCGGCGAGTTCATCGCCATCTTCCAGTTCAACGACGCTCCAGCTGCGCCAGGTCGCGATGCGCTGGAGGATCGCCACCGGGTCTACCCCGGCGATGGCGTCCTGCCGCTGCGAGACATCCTGCGCGACCTCAAGCGCGTCGGCTACACCGGCTGCGTGTCGCTTGAGCTCTACAACGAGGAGTATTGGAAGCAGGATCCCTCGCTCGTCGCGCGGACCGGCATCGAGAAGACGCTCGCGGTGATTCGATCGGCGTGCGGGTGACCATCGCCCCTGCTCGCCGCGACGAGCGACGTGAGCGGAGCCGACGGGGCAACCGCACCGACTGATTAGCATCCCCGCATGCTCTGGCAGCGACTCATCACGGGCCCCCTGCTGATCCTGATGCTCATCGGGCTCGTCTGGCTCGACGAGACGGCCTCGACCACGATGGTGCAGGCCGGTGACGGCGGCGAGGTTCCCTTCGCACCTCGCGGCACGGTGCTCTTGGCGATGTGTGCGCTCGTGGTCGCTCCGCTCTTGGCGCGCGAGATCGCTGGCATGCTCTCGCGCGCGGGCTCGGCCGTGCACGAGTGGCCCTGCATGCTGGCCGCGATGCTCGGCGCGTGCTCGATGTGGATCCTTGGCAGCGACGACACCGTCTCGACCAAGGCAGCTGGTGCCGTCCTGGCGGTCCCGGTCGCGCTCGTCACGTTGATGTCCTTTGCGCTCATGCAGCGACGAACCTCTGCAGGTGCATCGTCGACCGTCGCCGGCGTGCTGCTGTCGTGGGCCTACGCGGGCTTGCCCTGGGCGTTCTGGATCGCGCTTGACCGTGCGCAGGGTCCGGCCGTGCTGGCGGGTGCGATCCTCACGGTCAAGTCGACCGACATCGGCGCATACTTCACGGGCATGGCGATCGGCCGCACGAAGCTGATTCCATGGCTGAGCCCCGGCAAGACGCGCGAGGGATTCGTCGGCGGACTGGTCATGGGTGCCGGAATGGGCGCGCTCTTCGCCTGGTGGTCGGGCGACTGCTCGTGGGTCGCGACGCCCATCGATCCCGTACGCGGCGCCGTCACGGGAGCGATCTTCGGGATCCTCGGGCCGATCGGCGACCTGGCCGAGTCGCTCCTCAAACGCGAGGCCCGCGTCAAGGACAGCGGCCACCTGCTGCCGGGCATGGGCGGCGTGCACGACGTCGCCGACAGCCTCTTGCTGACGGCTCCAGCGGCGTGGCTGCTTCTGGCTTGAGGCCAATCCGCTTCGCCCGCATGCGTTCGTGTGCGCGTCCTTCCGGTACGCTTGCGCGATCATGAGTGTCATTGCAGCCCTGCGCAACCTCCAGCGTGTCGACAGCCAGGTCCGAGCCCTCAGCACCCGCCTCGATGGTGCCGCCGATGCGCTGGCCGCGCGCGAGCGCGAGGTGATCGCAGCGAACGCGAAGCTTGCCGAGGCCGAGTCGATCCATCGCCAGCTGCAGGCGAGCGCGAAGAACCTTGAAGCCGAGAGCGGCACCTTCAAGGCCCGCATCGAAGCGCTGCGCGTGGAACTGAATGCCACGTCGAAGAAGGCGCAGTACGACGCAATCCTTGCCGAGATGGGCTCCCTGCAGGAGAAGCGCGACGATCTCGACAGCCAGGCGCTGGAGTTCATGAACTAGGCCGA
>JASGCG010000247.1 GCA_030054235.1 Bacteroidia bacterium | reverse complement strand
ACGAGCACAGACGCGCGAGGCGTCATCGAGGCGGGCGAACCGTTGGTCATGGCGGCAGTGTAGGAGTGCCAAAATGGGAAGCAGCCGCTTCCCCTCGAAGCGGCTGTCCCCTTGATCGACCTTATGTCCTGCGGCACATCGTTGCAGAGGCCGACCGGAGTCCCTCAACTCCCTCACTAACACCATCGGTTCCACGTCGAGGCGACACAAGCCAAGGTTCAGATTTTCCGCACTGACCCATTGCATCGGTGCTCCGTCATGGCTTGCTGGGCCGAGGCAGCGCAGCATCGCGCGAGGGATCACGGCGACGGCGCGGCGGCACGGGCTCGCCATCGGCAGCGGCAGCGGATCGCTCCCCATCGCTGGCGTACCACGAGAGCCAGCGCTCACGAAGTCCCTCGCCCCCCGCCGTGGCCAGGTCGACCCACTCGTGCACGAGCGCCCCGCCGGGCAGGTCGCGCACCGGATCCTGCAGCACCGCCGTGAAGAGCAACTCATGGAACGCATCGTCATCGAGGTGATCGGTCGAGCTGAAGTAGATGTCGTGCCACGCCAGCGCAGCGATCACGAGGGCCGTGCGGCGCATGCGGCCGTGCGGGCATGCCGGATCATGCGGCGCTAGATCCACGCCGAGCGAGAGCACTTGCGCAAGGTTCGTGGTCAGCGGCGCGCGCTCGGCATCGTGCAGGATGGTGCACACCATGCGGTCACCGTGCACTCCCTCGGCCACGAGATCATCGATGGCGTGCTGGCGAACGACCCGCTTGGACTGCATGTGCCTGGTGATCGCCACCGGATCAAGCTGCCGATTGGCCCACTCGAGCGCCATGACCCACGCAGGATCGGGCACCCGCCCGGCAAACTCGACCCCGACCCACCCACCATGCGACGCGCCCGAAGGCTCGTGCAACGCCATCGATTCGATGCTGGCCACCATGTGTTTCCCCTGCTGGATTGACGCCACGGGCGCGCGGTGCGCCCCGACCGGCGGGCACTGCGCCCACGGTCGTGAAGCGCACATCCTCAGGGATGCCGGTTGGTCAGTCGGAAGAACCGCACCGAATTCGGTGACATTCCATCGATGCCCCCAGTCCCCGCCGACGGGCCATTCACGGCCTGAACGCGCGGGCCTCCATGGGATGACCGCCGAATTCATTCGCGGATCGGACCCAGGTCCGCACCGGGACCTCCGGGCAAGGCTCGGTCCAGTCGATGGTCACGTCCATCGACTCGCCGTCGAGCAAGGTGCGAAGGTTGCCATGCGTGCGCTCCCATGGCCAGAGCGGCTCAAGCCATGCATCGACGAGCAGGCCTCGGGCCGTCACGCGCCACGTCTCACGCCGTCCCCCGAACTCGGTCCGCACGCATGCACGCAGCGGCTCCTGGAACGGCAGGCGCATCAGCACATCGCGCTGCGGCAGATGAATCGACCGATCCTCGCCGCAATCCGCCGTGAAGAGCTCGCACGCTGCATCGCTGATGCCACCCACGACCTCCTCTGCCGAGCACACGATCGCCACAGATCGCGCCTGGACCGTGAAGGGAACGCGCACCATGCGAATCGCATGGCCATCCGCGCCGACCCGCTGCACGGTGACCGACGAGGACCACGCCTCCGCAGCGTCGTTCATCGCCATCACCTGCGTGGCGCCCTCGCGCGGCACGAGCGCCACGGCTCGCGGCGCGCACGCACTGCGCACCGCATGGAAGGCCGGCTTCGGTCGGCCTGCGACGTCGATCACGCTCCAGCTCGGGCCGGTCCACACATCGTTCCACTGCCAGAAGAGCGCGCCCATGCAGCGCGGCCGGTTCGCGCGGTACCACTCGATCGCCCAGCGCATCGCGCGGGCCTGCAGGAGCTGCCCCTGCCAGACCCATGCACCGAAATCGGAGGTGGTCGTGAACCACTGCGGAAGCACCTTGCCGTACTGCTCGTCATCGCCGCCCCACGCACGCTGCCTTCGGGCGATCGAGGCGTGACCGACCTGAAGGGCCTGGTCGCCGACGGCACCCCGCCAAGTGCAGACGGCCGGTTGGCTCTGCTGGCCGAACTCACTGCAGAATCTGGGCACCTGCTGGCGGTACGCGTCGAGCTTGAGATCCCAGGTGTGGCGATCGCCCCGATCGGGATCGTTGGGATGCACGTCGAGCGAACCTGACCACGGACTCTCGGCCCAGTAGGGTCGAGTCGGGTCGAGTTCTGCGCAGATCGCAGGCAACCACTCGAGCCAGATGCGGCGACCCCAGGTCTGGTCCGGCTTGAGCCGCTCGCGGAATCCCCACGAGAACCACGCAAGGATGTCTTCGTTTCCTCCGCACCAGAGCACCACGCTCGGATGCGAGCTGAGCCGCGCGACCTGGTGCCGAGCCTCGGCCTTGATGGCGTCCTCGTAGGGCTGCTCCTCGGGATACGTCGCGCACGCGAACATGAAGTCCTGCCAGACCATCAGCCCCAGCTCGTCGCAGGCCTCGTACCACCACTGCGGCTCGTACTGGCCGCCGCCCCACACGCGCAGCATGTTCAGGTTCGCATCGCACGCCTGCTCGAGCAGCGAGCGGGCGCGCTCGCGGCCGCCGGACATCGGGAACGGCGACACCGGAATCCAATTCGCACCGCGGCAGAAGACCGGCAGGCCGTTCACACGCAGCGTGAACGGCGATCCTGATCCATCAGGATCCGGCGCCGTGTCGAGCTTGACCGATCGCAGGCCGATCCGCCGTGACCACGAGCCCAGCAGGCCCCCGCCATGGCGCAGGCGCACGGTGAGCGGATGCAGACGTTGAGATCCCATGCCGCGCGGCCACCAGAGCGGCGGGCGGTCGACGTTGATGGTGATCGATGACGACGCAGATCGCACGCGAACGCGCTCCTGCACCAAGCGACCATCGTCGAGCGAGAGTTCGAGCTCGAGTTCGAGGCCATCGGGCACGCGTCCATCACGGGCGAACTCAAGGTCCACCATGACCTCGATCGAGGCGCGCTCGGCGGAGCACTGCGCAACGAGCGGACGGACCTGATCGATGCGTGCCGTGCTCCACGCGTCGATCCAGCACGGACCGAGGCCGCACGACGGCAACTTCGGGCCCCAATCCCAGCCGAAGCTGCAGGCGCTCTTGCGCAGGAATGGGTACGGCGTCCAATCGCCATTGACCGGACGCTCACCCAGCTCGCGCGCACGGGCGAGCACCGTCGTGACCGGCCCATCCAGGTCCACGCCGATCGAGTTGCCCAGGATGCGCACGATGCCGCGAACGTCGAAACGCCATGGCCGGAACTGGTTCTCGACGTGGCCGAGGCAGCGGCCATTCAGCCAGACCGAACCGCAGGTGTCGATCGATTCGAAGACGAGATCGATGCGCTCGTGGTCGCGTGCCCGTGCTTCGAGATCCACGGTGCGGTGCCAGCCCCACGGCGTGCGGCCGACCCACTCCTGCGCGACCTCGCCATCGCCGCGGTCAGGATCCGCGATCGCGCCCGCCGTGAGCAAGGCATCATGCACGCAGCCGGGGACGGCTGCGGCGAACCGCTTGCCGATCAGCCCTGCAGGCACGGCGGGCGCGCAGGCGGCGTTCGCC
>JASGCG010000246.1 GCA_030054235.1 Bacteroidia bacterium | reverse complement strand
CTGCGGCTGCAGCCCCACGCATGAAAACGGCCCGGCGCTGAGGCCGGGCCGCTGATGCCGGTGACAGGAATCGACCCTGCACTCCTTTAGGGGGCAACGGATTTTGAGTCCGTCGCGTCTGCCAGTTCCGCCACACCGGCGCTCGGCGGCATGAACCGCCTGATGCATCCTACTCGCTCATCCGCCGTCGACGCCGCCACGCGAGTAGTTCGGCGCCTCGCGCGTGATCTGGATGCTGTGCGGGTGGTTCTCGACGACGGTCGCTGCGGAGATGCGCACGAATCGCGCGTCGCGCCTGAACTCATCGAGGTTCGCGCAGCCGCAGTAGCCCATCGCCGAGCGCAGGCCGCCGACCATCTGGAAGACGAATTCGGAGAGCGGCCCGCGGTACGGCACCATGCCCTCCACGCCTTCCGGGACGAACTTGGTGCTTCCGCCCTGCGCGTAGCGATCCGCGCTGCCGGCAGCCATCGCACCCTCGCTGCCCATGCCGCGATAGGTCTTGAAGCGGCGGCCACGGTGCAGGACCTGTTCGCCCGGGCTCTCGTCCAGCCCTGCGAAGAGGCCGCCGAGCATGACGCAATGCGCTCCTGCGGCGAGCGCCTTGGCGATGTCGCCGGATTGACGGATTCCGCCGTCGGCGATGACCGGGACGCCCGCCGCCGCAGCGGCGGAGACCGCATTCATGACCGCGGTGATCTGCGGCATGCCCACGCCGGTCACCACGCGCGTCGTGCAAATTGAGCCGGGCCCGATGCCCACTTTCACCGCATCGGCACCCGCATCGATGAGCGCCTTCGTCGCATCGGCGGTGCCGACGTTGCCCGCCACGACCGGGATGTCGAAGCGCTTCTTGACCTGACGCACCGTCTCGATGACGTTGGCGCTGTGGCCGTGCGCGGTGTCGATGCCGATCACGTCCACGCCGGCAGCCATCAAGGCCTCGACCCGGTCGAGCTGGTTCACGCCGACCGCAGCCCCCACGCGCAGGCGACCACGCGCGTCGCGGCTGGCGTTGGGTTACCGGCGGGTGTTGTCGATGTCGCGCATCGTGACCAAGCCGGCAAGCCGACCATCCGCATGCAGCAGCAGCAGCTTCTCGACGCGCGCTTTCGTCATGAGCCGACCGGCTTCCTCGAGGCCCACGTCATGGCGCGCCGTCACGAGCGTCGAGCTCATGATCTCGCTGACCTTCGTCACGCCGGGCGCACCGGCGATGAACTTCATGTCGCGGCGCGTGACGATGCCCACGGGCTTGCCGGTGCCATCGACCACGGGAAACCCGCTGACGCCCTGCTCTTTCATGAGCGCCATCGCGTGCTCGACGGTGTCACCGGCGCCGAGCGTCACGGGGTCCGTGATGACGCCGTTCTCGCTCCGCTTGACCTTGGCGACTTCGCGCGCCTGCGCCGCGATGGCCATGTTCTTGTGGATGAAGCCGATGCCGCCTTCCTGGGCGAGCGCGCGCGCCATCGCACCCTCGGTCACGGTGTCCATCGGCGCTGAGACCAGCGGGATGTTGAGCCGAATCGAGCGCGTGAGTTGGGTCGACGTGTCGGCGCGGTCAGGGGTGACGGAACTCGCGCGGGGAATCAGGAGGACATCGTCGAAGGTGATGCCGTCCTGGATGATCTTGCCTTCCATGCCGGAATATCGCCACCACGGGCTGACCTGTCAATCGGCCGAGTGGCTGCGAGAGCGCAACTCCGACAGGGCGCCGTGCGAATCCTGTGTTACCCTCTCCGACCTGCCTCAAGGCGGCCCACGACCCCCGGAGCGATCCCGTGTCCATTTCGCGCAACGAACTCCTCGTCCCCGTCAACACCAAGAACCGCGGCACCACGCCAGGCGAGGGCAAGAAGGCCTGGCTGAGCTGGATGGCGTCCATCGTCCAGCTGGAAGGCAGCGACTTGATCGTGAAGACCGGCCTGCCTCCGCGCATCCGCCACCGCGGTGCGCTGAAGGACTTGGCTACCCC
This sequence comes from Bacteroidia bacterium, assembly GCA_030054235.1. GTDB lineage: Bacteria > Planctomycetota > Phycisphaerae > Phycisphaerales > SM1A02 > SYIB01. The sequence continues at coordinate 1,600 of JASGCG010000246.1, read as the reverse complement.
GCCCTGCACCGAGGACCTGATGTTCCAGGTCGCGAAGGACGTGCTCGACCCCAACCAGCTCAACCACTTCGAGCGCATGGGGTCGATCGACTTCGCCTACGACTTCGAGAAGGGTCGCCGCTTCCGCGTGAACATGTTCATGGCCCGCGGCAAGCCGGCCCTGGCGGCGCGCCTCATCACGAGCAACATCAAGAAGTTCGAGGACCTCTTCCTGCCGCCCACGCTCGGAGACGTCGCCATGGCGGCGCAAGGACTGATCCTGTTCAGCGGGGTGACCGGTTCCGGCAAGAGCACCAGCATCGCCAGCATGCTCGACTACGTGAACGAGCGCAAGAAGGTGCACATCATCACGATCGAGGACCCGATCGAGTACATCTTCGAGGACAAGAAGGCCACGATCAACCAGCGCGAGATCGGCATCGACTGCACGAACTTCAACGATGCGCTCCGGGCGCTCGTCCGCGAGAACCCCGACGTCGTGCTCGTCGGCGAAATGCGCGACTACGAGACCTTCGAAGCGGCCATCCGCGCGGCCGAGACCGGCCACCTCGTGTTCGGGACGATCCACGCCTCCAGCGCGTGGCAGACCTTTGGCCGCATCTACGACCTGTTCCCCGAGCAGGAGCGCGAGCAGATCCGCAAGCTCATGGCCTACAACCTGCGCGCCATCATCTACCAGAAGCTGCTGCCCACGCTGCACGCCAACATCGGCCGCATCCCGGCGATCGAGATCCTGATCAACACTCCCGGGGTGCAGAAGTACATCCTTGAAGGGCGCGAGGGTGAACTGCTCGAGATCATCAAGAACAGCCACCATGAAGGCATGCTCGACTTCACGAGCAGCCTCGTGGGCCTGGTCGAGTCGGAATACGTCCACCAGAACGTCGCGCTGCAGGCGACCCCCAAGCCCGAGGAACTCAAGATGCGCCTGAAGGGCATCCGCTGAGCTTGTCCCGGGATCCACGATGAGCGACCTCAGATGAGCCTGACCACCATGACCACTGCCCTCCTGGCCGTCGGCGACGCGGCGATCCTGCTGAACCCCGTCACGCCGGTGCTCACGCTCGCCGCGTACGCGCCGTACGCATGGCTGATCTCGTCCAAGCTCGAGAAGGACGCCACCGCCTACAACCTCAACAAGGGCGGGTACGGCTGGATCAATCCGGCCCTCCTCGCGGGCGGCATCGTCGCCGTCGCCGTCGGACTGCTGGTCCCCTTCGCCGGTTGGCTCGTGACGCTTCTGCTCGAAGCAGGGATCCTCGTCGGCTACTGGAAGTGGCGCGACAAGCAGGTCCCGCCGGGCAAGCAGTTCAAGCTCTCGATGCTCTCGAAGCTCAAGGAAAAGGCCGAGGAGCGCAAGGCGCAGAAGAACGCGGCGGCTGCAAACCTGGTGTTCCTGGTCGGTCGCGGCGAGAAGGCCAAGGTTCCCGGCAAGGATGACCCCATGCTCGAGGTGCACCAGGCGACCGAGCGCGTGATCGGCGAGGCCATCGCCGCACGCGCCAGCCGCACGCAGGTCCAGTCGCTCCAAGGCAGCGTGGGGGTCGTCGACGTCGTCGATGCGATCGTCACCAAGCGCGATGCGCTGACCGCCGAACTC
>JASGCG010000245.1 GCA_030054235.1 Bacteroidia bacterium | reverse complement strand
CGGCCAGCCAAAGGCCAGCGCGTGAACGAATCCAGCACGGGGCGTGCCCATGCCACGTCCGTGGTTGCAGGAAAGCACGCCTCTCCCACGAAGCCCACGGCCCGGAACCCTAGACCAACTCTTCCGTTGTCCAAGTCGAATGATGAGGAATTGGTGAGGTTCGTCAACATCGACACCTCGCTCCCAGTGCCGATAGCCCGGCATTCCCGTGACCCCGGCGGATTCGAGCCACTGCCCCTATACTCGCCGCCCCGACGACGGGGTGTAGCTCAGCTTGGCTAGAGCGCTTGCTTCGGGAGCAAGAGGCCGCAGGTTCAAATCCTGTCACCCCGATTCCTGCCCCGCCGAACCGGCGGGTGCCGCCAACGCCCCCCATGCCGCAGCCTGTGATCGTCGTCAGTGGCCTTCCCCGATCAGGCACCAGCCTCGCCATGCAGGCCATTCATGCCGGCGGCATTGATCCCGTCACCGACGGCGAACGCGCGGCCGACGCCGACAACCCGCGCGGCTACTACGAGTTCGAGCGGGTCAAGGCTCTGCGAACCGACAAGGCGTGGCTCGACAGTGCGGCCGGCAAGGTCGTCAAGGTCATCCACATGCTGCTGCCTGAGCTCCCCGATGACCGGCCGTACCGAGTGGTCTTCATGGAGCGCGACCTCGACGAGGTCCTCGCCTCACAGTCGACCATGCTTGCTCGCAGCGGCCGCGCCGGTGCAGCCCTTCCGCCCGATCGTCTGAAGGCGATCTACGGGCAGCAGCTCCGTCAGGTGCACGAGTGGCTGGCTGCGCGAATGAACTTCGCAGTCCTCCGCGTGCCGTACCGCAGCTTCGTCACGGAACCGTCAGCCCAGGTCGAGCGCATCGCCGACTTCATCGGTGGTCAACTCGACCGCGCTGCGATGGTGCGCGCGGTCGACCCGTCGCTCTATCGCAACAAGGCCTGATCGACCCCAAGGTGCGCCGCCAACGCCTCCCACTCGAAGGGGAGCGCGGCGGGCTCAGTCAGTTCGGCGCCATCGCGCGCCGCACGAGCGCGAGCCGTGAACGAGGCCGCCTCGGCAGGCTGGCCCGCATGCAGCGCCAGCACCGCACGAAGCCGCAACGCCCCGACATGCTTGGGATCAAACGTCAGAGCCAGATCGAGGCTTTGCCGTGCGTGGGGCAGGTCGCCGTACCACGCCAGTGCCGCACCCAGCAGCATGTGCCCCTCGGGCACGGCCTTGGAGCGCTCCATGGCATCCAGCGCGGCCTGCGCGGCTGCCTCGAGCTGCTCGCCGCGGGACTTGGCTTCGATCGGCAGGTCACACAGCAACGCCCGGGCAATCCCCAGCATTGGAGCGATCGCGGTGCGATCGCCTTCATGCGCACGGCGCTGGAGCGATGCCGACTCCTTCGCCCTGCCCTGGCGGAGCAGCACATCGGCAAGGGATGGAAGGAGCGCAGGCTGCGACCGCACCGTGCGGGCCACGGCATCCGCCTCTCGAATCGACGCATCGCGATCACCGTCGTCAAGCAGCGCGCGGGCCAGCATCAGTCGTGCCTCGGCGTTGCCACCATCGCGCTGCAGCGTGCCGCGCACCACCTCGATGGCGCGCCGTGCATCGCCAACTCCAATCAGGCAGGAAGCCAAGCAGGATCGATAGCGCAACTCATTCGGCCGCGACGTGACCAGCAGCTCGAAGTGCGGGAGCGCCGACCGCACCAAGCCACGCGACATGAGGTGCGCACCGATGTTGAACGCGCTCTCCCGTCGGACCAGATCGACCTGCGCCTTCGCATCCTCTGGGAGCGCTGCCATGTATCCAAGGTCCACCAGTTGCTGGATGGCATCCGCCGCCTCGTAGGGATCCTGTCGCGCATCCGCCGGGTGAAGGCCCGAAGCGCCATCGACCGCTTCCCATGAATCGATGCGTGCAGGAATCGGGGCATCGATCGCTTCGGCCAAGGCGCGACCGGCAAAGTCCGCAGCAGCGGGCAAGCCCAGCAGCGCCAGGGCTGTCGGTGCGACGTCCAAGATGTTCGCGGCAGCCACGGCCGCACCCGACCGAATGCCCGGCCCCGCCGCGACCAGAATCCCCGTCGGCCGATGCCAGCTCGCTTCCTTCTCCATGCGCCGCTCGGGTGGCAGGTCGTCCAGGTACGGTCGCCCGGATCCGCTGTGAAAACCGTGGTCGCTGACGAGGATCACCGTCGTGCCCGGCCCCGCGCGATCGAGCAGTCGTCCAAGCGCGGCATCATGCCATGCATAGACCGCATCCATCACGCCGCCAAACGTGCGCACATCCGCCTCGCTCGCGTGCTTCATGCGCGGCGATCGGTACTGCATGAAGTGATGCCCCACCGTGTCGATCGACTCGAAGAACACCATCGAGAGATCCCACGGAGCATGCTCCATCGCCGTCAGCGCCGCACGCTCCACGCTGGCGGCCACGGCCATCAACTTGCAGAGGGTGTCAACGCGCGGATCGCCAACGAGCCCGGCAGGCAGGTTCGGCACGAGCGTGCCAAGACCATCGGCACGCATGGCCGCGCGACCGACCCGCGATGCAGCGACGTCTTCGGCCAAGCTTGCAGGATGCACGGCACCCGGTACCAACGGCCACGCTCCCCCGTCACCCGGATCACCCTCCATCAGCAGGTTGCTGGTCACACTGCCGAGGATGGGTTCCGCGGGGTGGCTGGCGTACCACCCGGTGACCTGCGAGCGAAGGCCCGACTGCGACGCGATGTTCCAGAGTGCCTTGACCTTCCGGCTCGTGCTGGTCGCCACGCGCAGCCCGCTGCCATCAGGCTTGGGCTCGACGAAGTTCGCGATGCCGTGGCGATCGGGCGTGCGCCCGGTGGCGATCGTCGTCCACAGCAAGGGACTGAGCTTGGGCTCAAGCGTGGACAGATCCGAACGGATCCCGCGCGTGATCAGGCCCGCGAGCACAGGCATGCGCCCCTGCTTGATCAGTGGATCGATCACTTGCCAGTCGGCTGCATCCCAACCCACGATGAGCAGCCGCTGTGCCGCGCGAGTCGCCATGTCCGGATCCTAACGATCACGCGCGGGTCATCCGCCAAATGAACACGGGCGGCCCGAAGGCCGCCCGTGCGTGATCAACCGAGTTGGTTGGTCGGGTCGCTGCGATCAGCGACGACGACGGCTGGCCAGGCCAGCAACGCCAAGGAGCGCAAGCGCGCCCGGGGCGGGGATGATGCCCGCGCCAGCAACGATCGAAGTGCCGGCGACGTTTTCCCAAGCGTAGTCAACCACGGTGCGGGTCATCGCGGTTCCCGAGCTGCCGGCGGCGCCCATCGCGAAGCGCATCCAGCCGTAGTGGGTCGTACCGGCCGCCGACACGAACTTGAAGCCGATCATGTTGATCGCGCTGTACTGCCAGCCAGCCGCAGCGTTGCCGTAGACGTTGGAGGTCGCGGTGTTGAACGAGCCCGTGCTGCCGATCACCGTGCCCGCAGCGAGGTTGCCCGCAGGACCAGTGGTCTGGCCGGGCTGACGAAGCTGCCCGCCGCCGGTCGAGTTGAAGAAGTTCATCCCACCCGCGGTCGAGTAGGGGTTGACGTCCCAGCCCGGAACG
>JASGCG010000244.1 GCA_030054235.1 Bacteroidia bacterium | reverse complement strand
ATGGCTCCTGGGCGTGAAGATGGGCAAGGGCCTGACCGGGATCTGGATCGGGCTATGCACCGAACTGGACGTGCGCGGCCTGCTGTTCCTGGCGCGCTTCCTCCACGGCGGCTGGGCGCGCGCCAAGGTGTGACGCCGCGAGTCAGACCCGGGCGATCACACGTTCATCGTCAGCACGGCAAGGCCGAAGAATCCCGCGATCATCAGCACGATCGACAGCACGTTGATGACCGTCACGAATCGCTTGGTGACCAGCCCAGCGCCGAGCAGCTCCTGCGTGAAGATCCGCGGCCCGAGGATCAGGATCAGGGGCGTGGCACAGGCGCCGATGCAGGGAAGCGCACCAAGCACCCCAATACCGCTCGCATAGCACCAGCAGGCCACGATGCGCCGCACATCGAGCGCGCTTGGGTTCATCACGCGCAGGACGATGGCGATGATCAGGGCGATGAGTCCCAAGTAGACGATTGAGCCGAGGACGGCAGCACCCATGGTGGCGCCGAAGACGAGCTGCGCATCGCTGCTGCGCATCGATAGCACATCGATCGAGCCGACCGTGATCAGGTGGTACGCGGTGGTCACAACGGCTGGTGCGAGCGCTGCCGCCACACCGACGCCTGCGATCAGGCCGGCGAAGACTCCCGCCTGCCCGAGATCCGGCCGTGGTGGCAACGCCCGCCCGAGCCGGACGGGATCGCTCGTCGCCATCGACAGCGTGTCCCACGTGCGGCGCAACAGCCCCTTCGGCGAGCCCTCGAAGGGATGCAGGTCCTGCCGAATCTCACGCCCCTCTTGACCGGGTGCCGGGCGCAGCACCATCTCCTCAAGGCGCACCACGCCCGAACACCGCACGCAGGTGAACTCTGGCGGATCTGGGAGGCCATCCTTCCCGTTGCCCCAGTAGGCCTCGCTGCAATGCGGGCAGCAGAAGTGCGCGCTGTAACGCTCGAACACAGCGGTGCGCGGATTGAACGGCTCGCCGCATTCCGGGCATGGGCCCGGGCGCACGTTCCAGAGCTCGTGCTGGCAGCTGCGGCAGCGCACGCGTCGTCAATCCTCCGGCGCGCCCGCCGCGACGCGGCGGCGGAACTCCGCGGTGAGTCGCGCGGTGACCGGACCGCCGCGGCCCGTGCCGATCACATGGTCACCGACCGCGTTCACGCCGATGACCTCGGCTGCGGTGCCGGTCAGGAAGACCTCGTCGGCGGCGTAGACATCCTCAAGCCGCAGGTGGCGCTCGCTGCAAGCGATCCCCAGCGCCGGGCAGAGCGTGTCCATCACGAAACGGCGCGTGACGCCGTTCAGCAGCCCGGCGTCGGGCGGCGGCGTGACCACCGCACCATCCTTGACCACGAAGATGTTGTCACCGGTGCACTCGGCAACCTGGCCATCGGTGTTGAGCATGATCGCCTCGAGCACGCCGGCATCGATCGACTCGATCTTCGCCAGGATGTTGTTGAGGTAGTTCAGGCTCTTGATCGCCGGATCGAGGCACGCGACCGGGATGCGCGGCCGCTGGGCGACGATCACCTTCATGCCGGTGTCGTAGAGCTGCGGCGGGTAGAGCTGGATCGAGTCGCAGATGATGAACACGTGCGGCATCGGGCAGGTGAACGGGTTGAGGCCGAGCGTGCCGACGCCGCGCGTGACGACCAGGCGGATGTAGGCATCGGGCTTGCCGCTCGTGCGCACGGTGTCGCGCAGCGCCTGCTCGAGTTCGGCGAGCGTGTACGGGATCGAGAGCCGGATGCGCTCGGCGCTCTCATACAGCCGTCGCAGGTGCGACTGCATCTTGAAGACGCGGCCACCGTAGACGCGTATCCCCTCGAAGACGCCGTCGCCGTAGAGCAGGCCGTGGTCGTAGACCGAGACCTTGGCCTCGTGCTGCGGGACGATGGATCCGTCGAACCAGATGGTCGCCATGCGGCGGAGCCTAGCGGCTCAGGTGCCCGGATGCGCCCGACGCAGGCGCGCCGGCGGGATCCCGAACTGCTCGCGGTACTTCACGACCGTGCGTCGCGCGAGCGTAATGCCCTCGGCTTTGAGGGCCTTGGCGATCGCCTCGTCCGACAGCGGCTTCGCGCGGTCCTCGGCGGCGACCACCTCGCGCAGGCGCTCCTTGACCGCGTCCCACGACACGGCCCCCTGCTCGGTGTGCGTGCCGCCCGTGAAGAACCTGCGAAGTTCGACGACGCCGCGCGGCGTCTGGAGCCACTTGCCCGCCACCGCGCGACTGACCGTGCTCACGTTCATGCCGATGTCGGCGGCGACCTCGACCATGGGAAGCGGCTTCAGGTGCCCCGGACCGAACTCAAACCAGTCGCGCTGGCGATCGAGCACGCGCTCGACCACGCGCAGCAGCGTCGCGCCCCGCTGGCCGAGCGCCTCGATGAACCACCGGCCGCGCTGCATGTTGGCCTTGATGAGGTCGCGCGTCGACTTGTCGACCTTCGGGTCGCGGCTCATCCGCACGTACTCCTCGGCCAGTCGCACGCTCGGCTCGCTGCCGTCGGCCAGGCGCGCGCTCCAGCGATCGCTCGCGGCATCGTGGGTCACGATCACGTCCGGGCGGATCCCGGGCACGGGCCGTGACGTGAGGCCCGAGGCCGGCGAGGGATCGAGGTGCTGCAGCATCGCGCGCGCCGCGTCGAGCTGCGCCGTGGTCATGCCGGTGCGCTCTTGGATGCGAGGGATCCGATTCGCCTCAAGGTCATCGAGGTGGTGCTCAATGAGCAGGCGCGCATCGTGCCAGGCGCGATCGTCATCGCCGGCTCGTCCACGCACGACATCGAGCTGCGAGAGCAGGCTTTCGCGCACATCTAATGCGCCCATGCCCGGCGGCTCGAGCAGGTGCTGGAAGAGCCGCGAGGCCTCGCGGACCTCGGCTTCGGTCGCTGGCGGGTCCACGACGGGCGCCGCCGCCGCCGCGATCGACTCGATGGGCGTATGGAGCAGCCCATCCTCGCCGACGAACCCGGCGAGCACACGGCCGATCGCCGACATCCGCGGGCTGGCATCGATCAGCATCCACTGTTCAAGGAGCTGCTCCTCGAGGCTCGCCGTGCGCGCAGGCGTGTTGGCCATCGCCTCGCTTCGGGCATCGGGTTCGCCGTCGAGCCGGCGCGACTCACGCCACGAATCGCTGTCAAGGTCCTCGCCGTAGCGGCGCTCAAAGCGATCGAGTCGATCGAAGTCCGCCGCACCGCCGTCCTGGACGACGAGCGCGCGGTCATCGGCCCCGTCGCCGGCGTCCTGGCCATCGGTGCGGGCATCGACGGGATCGATCGACGATCCATCAGGTTCCGCGCGCTCGAGCGCGATGTTCTCCTGCAGTTCCTGCTCGACGCGTTCCTCGAGTTCGCCCAGCGGCAGCTGCAGCACGCTCATGGTGGTGAGCATGCGCGGCGACAGCTTCAGGTTCTGCCCGAGTCGCGCCCCCTGCGTGAGGTTGAAGCCCATCCCTGACATGGTTCAGAGCCGCTGCCGATGGCTGATCGCGTCCGCGAGCGCGGCGCGGTTGGCGAACTCGATGTGGGAGCCGCTCGGCAAGCCGCGCGCAAGTCGGCTGACGGCCACGCCGG
>JASGCG010000243.1 GCA_030054235.1 Bacteroidia bacterium | reverse complement strand
GATGCGGCGCTCGCCGTTCGCCTGGCGTCCATGCTCGAGTCGGTTGGCGAGGACGAAGAGGCCATCTCGCTGCTCGAGCGCGTCTGCCGCATGCCGACGCCCCCGATGAACGCGCTCGTGAACCTGGCGATCATGTACGAGGACGCGGGCGACTACCTGCGCGCCGAGCGCTGCCTGCGCAAGGTGCTCGAGACCGAGCCCGCGCACGAGCGCGCGCGCCTCTTCCTGAAGGACGTGCTGGCCAGCCGCGACTGCCTCTACGACGAGGACCAGGCGCGTGACGATGCCAAGCGCAACCAGATGCTCGACCAGCCGGTCACCGACTTCGAGCTCTCGGTGCGTGCGCGCAACTGCCTCAAGAAGATGCAGATCCGCACGCTCGGCGACCTGCTCAAGATCACCGAGAGCGAGCTGCTCGCCTACAAGAACTTCGGGGAGACCAGCCTGATCGAGATCAAGCAGATGCTCGCGGCCAAGGGCCTGCGCCTGGGTCAGGGCCTCGAAGGCGCCGGCTACGCGCGCGTGCGCAACGAGATCTACGAGAAGCTCAAGGAACAGGTCGGCGCCGAGGTGCTCGAGAAGTCCGTCGCGTCGCTCGAGTTCAGCGTGCGCTGCCGCAAGGCGCTGCAGATGCTCGGCGTGCAGACGCTGGGCGACCTGGCCAGCCGCACCGAAGCCGAGCTGATGGGCGTGAAGAACTTCGGCCAGACCAGCCTCGACGAGATCCGCGAGCGCCTGGCCGACCACGGTCTGAGCCTGCGCACGCTCGAAGGCTGATCGCTCCGAGCGTCCTCGATTCTCAAGCGGTTTCCCGCTGCCTGTCGATCCCTGCCCTTGCGGCACGGTGTTGTCGCGCGGAGGTGTGGCCTTGAGGAGCGGCATGGCAGGTCATCGGAGTCTGGTCGCCAGCATGAGGTCGATCCTCGTGGCCGCAGGCGTGTCGGTCGTGTTGGTCGTGGTGGCCTCGTGCTCATCGCCGCCTGCGCCGGAGCCATCGCCCACCAAGCCCGCGCCGCCTGCGAGCGTGGACCGCCAGCCACCGACCGCTCCAGTCGAGGTTGCCGAGGCGCCATCGCCTGAACCGGTCGCGCCAGCGCCCGCACCGGCGTTCGCCCCGCGGTTCGATCCGCCGCGACCCGCTCCGCCGAAGGTCGAGCCGACGGTGCGCGTGCGTGTGGGCACGCGCCTGCGCAAGCCCCAGTCGTTCACGTGCCCGTCGGGCGAGTTCACGGTCCTTTCCGGCGCCGAGCGCTGGACGGCCGCTGCGCCGCTGCGCGTGGCTGCCACGGTCACGGGCTGGCAAGTCACCGCCAAGGGCAGCGCCCGTTCCTTCGCGGTCGGGCCGCTGGAACTGCGGCCGATCGGCAAGGCTTCGATCGAGTGGGACGGCGCGGGCTGGCCGGGCGTCGTGACGCTGGTTGCGCTGCCTGATGGACTCGACGTGGTGATGGAGGTTGGGGTCGAGGAGTACTTGCCTGGAGTGCTCGCGAAGGAGCTCTACCCGCAGTGGGACGAGGATGCCTTCCGCGCGCAGGCGGTCGCGGCGCGCAGCTGGGTGCTGGTGGAGGAATCCCGCTGGGAAGGCCGGCGCCACTATGACGTCACCAGCGGCGAGTCGAGCCAAGCGTGGGCGGGCCACACGCGCAATGCGCGGGCGCGCGAGGCGGTCGCCGCAACGCGCGGCATGGTGCTGGTCTTCGAAGGCGGCGTGGTGCCGGCGTTCTATTCCAGCTCCTGCGGCGGCCGCGGCGCGAATGCGCTCGGCAGCGTGACCTTGAATCCGAACCATGACATCGTGCCCGTGCGCTCGGGCGACCAGCCTGCGCGCACGGGCTGCTGCGAGTCGTCGTCGTTCAAGGCCTCTGCGCACTATCGCTGGACCGCCACGCTGCCGGCAGCCACGGTGCAGCAGGCGATCCGCGGCTTCGGCCAGCGCAACGGGTTCCCGACCTGGGCCGGCATCGACGTGCCGATCGCGATCGAGGCCTCGCAGACCGCTTCGAACGGACGGCCGCTCGAGTACCGGCTTCGCTTCAAGGAGCGCAATCCCGTGATGATCCCGGCCTCGCGGCTGCGCGAGGCGATCAACGGCGGCATTCCCGGCGAAGGTGGATCGCGCACGCTCAAGAGCGACGACTTCACGGTGGCATCAACGCCCAAGGGCTTCGTCTTCACCGGACGTGGCTTCGGGCACGGTGTGGGCATGTGCCAGCATGGTGCACAGGCCACGGCGAAGGCCGGCAAGACCTGGCAGCAGATCCTTGAGCGTTACTATCCCGGGGCTCGCTGCGTGCGCGCGTGGTAGCGCGGCCGCGGGCATCGTGGCACGCACCTCGGCAGACCGCATCGACCCCGCATGTTCACCGGCATCGTCCAGCACGTGGGCCGTATCACGGCCGCCGAACCGACCCCTTCGGGCGTGCGGTTGACCCTTGATCCCTGCGGTTGGTCCCATGAGCCCTCGCGCGGCGACTCGATCTCGGTCTCGGGCACGTGCCTGACCGTCGTCGAGGCTCGGCCCGGCACGTGGAGCTTCGATGTGATCCCGCAGACGCTCGCGCGGACCACGCTCGGCTCGGTGGCCGCAGCGCGCGGCGTGAACCTCGAGCACGCCGTGCTCGCGTCGACGCCGATGGGTGGCCACATCGTGCAGGGGCACGTCGATGGCCTGGGGCGTGTGGCCTCGATCCAGACCAGCGGCCAGTGGCGGGTGCGCATCGAGCCGCCCGAGGAGGCCGCACGGTTCATCGTCGCGCAAGGCTCGATCGCGGTCGACGGCGTTTCGCTCACGGTTGCCGATGCCGCCGCGGACGGCGCGTGGTTCGAGGTCGCGCTGATTCCCGAGACGCTCGCGCGCACCACGCTCGCCGCGCTGGCGGTGGGCGATGCCGTCAACATCGAGGCGGATCACCTGTCCAAGCTCATCGCGCGTGAAGTGGCCAGGCAGATGGCCCTTCGTCCGTTGCCCTCCGGTCGCAACCGCTGATCGGTGGCGACCGCAGATCAAGACTGACCGCTGATCACTGCCGATCGATGCAGACGAGCGTCACATCGTCGTGCAGCGGCGTGCCCGCGCAGGCTTCGTCGGTCTCGCGTGCCACGGCATCGCAGAACGCCTGGGCCTCGGCCACGCCGCGGTGGCGTGCGAACGACTGCAGGTAGCGATCGTTGGGGAGCCGATGCTTCTGGCGCAACACGGCCGCATCGGGGAACGCCTGCTCGAAGCCGTCGGAGTAGAGCAGCAGGCGATCGCCGGGCGCGAGCTCGAGCTCCGCTTCGCCGAAGGTCGTGCCTTCGAAGACGCCCAGCAGCCCGCCGGTGGTGCCGTGGGGTTCGAAGCCGCCGCCGGCGCGCGCGAGCAAGACCGGCGGGTGGCCCGCGCAGCTGAACCGCACGTGGCCGGACTGCACATCGATGACGGCGTACACCGCGGTCGCGAAGCGCGAGGCGTGCTCGGACCGCGCGAGCATCTCGGCGTTGAGCCGCTCGAGGCTCTCGGCCGGGCTGAGCAGCCGGTACGCGTTGCCCGCGATGTCCTTCGGGGGCAACGCCCGCCCGATCACGAGCGGCATCCGCGCCGCCGGCACCCGGTGGCGCACCGCATCG
>JASGCG010000008.1 GCA_030054235.1 Bacteroidia bacterium | reverse complement strand
CCAGCTGCAGTTCATGTTCTGATCCCTCGGGATCCGAACACTCGCCAGGCGCCCCGCCTGGCATGATTGAGACGCACACGGGGCCGGCCTTCGGGCCGGCCCCTGTTTCATTGCGGGGGCGATACAGTCCCCGCCCCATGATCTCTGTAGTGTCCGTCGTGGTGGCGACCAGCGTCACCGTCACCCAATCAAGCGATACGGTTCAGGCTGAATTGGCCGCGCTCCGCGCTGAACTCGCCGAGTTCGCGCAGTTGCAGGCCAATGATGCCCTGACCACCCAGCGTGCCGCCGACATCCGCGCCACGGTGCGTGATGCGCTCGCTGATGCATCGAGTCGCACCAGCCTGCAGGGCAGCGGTGCGACGGCGGGCTACGACAACGGCCTCTTCATGAGTAGCGCCGATGGCAACTTCAGCCTTCGCGTGGGCGTGCTTGAGCAGGTGCGCTTCGTGTGGGAATTCGACACCGACTCGGACATGGGCTTCGAGAATCGCCGCAACCAGTTCGACTTCGGCGGGCATATGTTCGACCCGTCGTGGGCGTATCGCGTGGTCTTCAACTACAGCCCCTACACCACGCCGTACGGTGAAGATGCCAACACCTTTACGCTGGCTGATGCGAGCATCACCAAGAAGCTGGGCTCCGGCTTCGGCGTGGTGACCGGTCAGTACCGAACGCCGTTCACGCGCGCCACCCTCGTGGGTGATGGCGTGCAGCTCATGGCCGACTACAGCCCGATGGACTACGACTTCTCGGCTGGCTACCAGCAGGGCATCATGGGCACGTGGGGCAGCGATGCCATTCGGGCCATGGTGTCGGTCGGCAACGCGATTGGTGCCACCAACAGTTCATGGACGAGTGGCACTGACATCAGCGCGGTACCCCCTGTCTTTGGCGACAACGCCGAGACGTTCAACGGTGCTGCCCGCGTGGAGTGGCTCGTCGTCGGGGGGTGGGCCCAGTTCGAGAAGGAAACCAGTTTCCGCGGCGAATCATTCGGCATGCTCTTGGGCGCGGCGTACCTGCGGAGCGACAGTTCGGGTGTGGGTAACTATGGGGTTGATTCAGCCGGTGACTTGGTCGATGGCTTCACGGCCGATGCGACCATGATGTTCGGCGGAGCCAACCTGTCGGTGGCCTATGCCTACCGAAACGGCAAGGAAGAAGACACGCCCACCAGCATCGAACTCGGCGAGGATGAGTACGGCTTCTCCATTCAGGGTGGCGCCTTCCTGACCGAGTCGGTCGAGTTCTGGGGTGCCTGGAACTACCTGGATGTGTTCCGGGGTGATCGGGTGCAGGGCAGCTACATCCAGTCGGGCTTCAACTGGTACCTGCACGGCAATGGCTGCAAGCTGACTGCGCAGGTTTGCGTGCCGCTGGAAGCAGATGGGCGCGCTGCCAATCAGCTCTTCCAGCAGGGGGCGTTCGGCGAGATGAGCAATTTCGACACCAGCTTCCTGACTCAATTGCAGTTCATGTTCTGATCCCCTGGGATCCGAACCCGCGCCAGGCTCCCTGCTTGGCTGCATGAAAACGCACGCGGGCCGGCCTTCGGGCCGGCCTCTGATTCATTGTGGAATCACGCTGTTATCAGGCGCACATGCACGACTCGGCCATCGGCGGTCGGTGCTCCGCCGCGGGCGCTTGGCCAGATTGTCCTACTGCTGTGAACGAATGCCCCCGAACGGTCGATACAGAGCATGTCGATGCCTCCTGATCCGTATCGAGGCCAGCTTTCATCTACGCTTGGCGGCTCGCTCATGATCCGCTCCGCGCAAGGTGTGCCATGCCCTGGTGCCTGCATCAGCCGCTCGATGCTGGCGGCTGCGGTCGTGGCGCTAGGTGGGCTGTCTGGCCACGGCGGGCAAGCCGCTGCCCAGTCCGATGACCCGGCCCCTGCAAGCAGCCCTTGGCTGAGCGACCAACCCTCGGCGTCAGGCGCCGGCGCGCCCAGTTCAGCCACCGACATGGGGGCGCTGCTCAAGCGGCTCGATGCGCTCGAGCGCCGCAACGAATCGCTCGAAGGCGAAGTGAACGAGCTCCGCCAGAAGGACAGCGAGCGCACGCTGACCGCCGAGCGCGCCGACGAGATCCGCTCGATCGTGCGCGATGCGATGGCCGAAAGCGGCAACTACGCCAGCCTGCGCGGCGATGTGTCGACCGCCGGCTGGAACGATGGCTTCTTCCTCCGCAGCTCCGATGGCCGCTTCCTGATGAAGTTCGGCGGCCTGATGCAGACCCGCTACATCTGGAGCAACATCCGCGATCTGCCCGAGAACGTCGTTGCCAGCGGTGATGGCGATGAGCAGGAGGACCGTGAGGGCTTCGATCTTGGGCCTTGGAGCTCGCTCTGGATCAACGGCCACCTGTTCAGTCCCGATGTGAGCTACATGGTGAAGGGCTACTGGGTGAACTCAAATGCGGTCATCCTGAATGACCAGAACTCGAGCCCGTACTATCCATTGTTCGGTGAGGGCGCCGGCCCGATCCAACTGGCCGATGCGTGGGTGCGTGTGGCCTTCGATGACCAGTGGTCGCTCCGTGTCGGGCAATACCGAACGCCATTCAGTCGCGAGACGCTCATCGCCGACAGCAATCAAATGGCAGTCGACCGAAGCGTGATCGATTACCACTTGGGGCTGTGGTACACGCAGGGGCTGGAGCTGGAGAGCCTGACGGATGACTGGCGCTGGAGACTCTCGTTCGACGACGGCGGCACCGACAATCTTGCTGGCCAGTTCCAGTTGGTTGGAACCCAGCCCATGAACCGTCCGTGGTACGTCACTGATGCCCAGTGGTCACTCAACTCGAGGCTGGAGCACAAACTTGCCGGTGCGTGGGAGCAGTTTGCCCAGTTCACGAGCCCGAGCGGCGACGAGTCGGGCGTTCTCGTCGGAGTCGCTGCGCATTACTCAGTGTCGACCCCGTTCCGAACCGGGGATGCCGGCAACTTCGGTGAAAATGAGTGGTTCGGATTGACGTCGGACCTGTCCTGGCAGTTGGGCGGGGCCTCGGTCTTTGCCAGCGCGTACTGGCATCACATCCAGTCCGACAGCGCCTTCCTTGACGGGAACGTGTCCTCATCCAGTCCGTTGTTTGCCATCCCGGACGCGACCAACATCTGGGGTGCCGTCATTCAGGGGTCGATGTACTTCACCCAGAAGCACGAGGGCTTCCTTCGATTCGAGGCAGGCGAGATGCAGTTTGGAGACCTGTCGGCCAGCGGCACTGCCGACCAGTTGTTTGGCGAAGAGCACACCATGACCATGCTGACGGCCGGGCTGGTTTGGTACCTCGATGGGCAGGACCTGAAGTGGACGACCGACATGGGCGTGAACTTCACGGACCTGTCGCCGGCTTGGTACGACTCGGTCGCCGGTTGGCGCGTGAGCGAGGACGGCGAGTTCGTCTTCCGGAGCAGCTTCCAGCTGATGTTCTGACGGGTGTGCCGGAAACGGCGTGATTTCCAGGGATGTGGCGCGACGGACGGGTGTCGGGGTTCCCCTACACTCGCGCTCCGATGAGCGCCGTCCAAGCCCAGTCTGCCCCGCACGCCGCCCACCTTGCTGCACACCGGGTGCACCGCATCGAGGTGCGGCCAGCCGATGGCCAGCGCGACATGCGCGGCGAGAGCGTGCAGCGCCAGTGCGCCGCCGCGGCAGTTGCCGGCGAGGTGGTTCCCACTCGCGTGGAGCATCGATCGGTGTACCTGATCGAAGGCGCGCTCGATGCTGCACAGCTGGCCACGCTGGCCCAAGAGCTCTTCGCTGATCCCGTCACGCAGACGGCCATGATCGACGGCGCCGTGGCGACCGCGCCCGGCGCCGTGACGATCGAGATCCACCCCTTGCCGGGCGTGATGGACCCCGCCGCCGAGAGCGTGCAGGAGGCGATCCATGCGCTGCTTGGCGTTCGCGTGCAAGTGCGCACGGGTGAGCGGTTCGACCTGACTGGCTGCACGGCTGCGCAGGCGCGCGGCTGGGCGCAGCGGCTCCTGGCCAACACGGTGATCCACGCGATCCATGACGGTCCGTTCCATCCCGTGTCGTTCCCGGAAGGCCGGCCGTACGAACTCGCCATCCGCAGCGTGCCCATCACGCCGCTCGATGATGCGCAACTCGAATCGATGTCGCGCTCGGCGCACCTGTTCCTGTCGCTCGATGAGATGCGCGCGATCCAGTCGCACTACCGCACGCTCGGCCGCGAACCACGCGAGATCGAGCTCGAGACGCTCGCCCAGACCTGGAGCGAGCACTGCGTGCACAAGACGCTCAAGAGCACGGTGAGCTACTCGGCTGCGCCGGGCCACGCGCCGGTCGGCACCGATGGTCGCCCCGGCCATGAATCGGTGGATGGCGGCATCGTCATCCACAACCTGCTCAAGTCGACCGTTGCGGCCGCGACGCACGAGCTCATGGCCGATGGCATCGACTGGTGCCTGTCGGTCTTCAAGGACAACTCGGGCGTGATCGCGTTCGATGACACCTGGGCGGTCTGCTTCAAGGTCGAGACGCACAATCACCCGAGCGCGATCGAGCCCTACGGCGGCAGCGCCACGGGCATCGGCGGTTGCATCCGGGACATCATCGGCACCGGGCGCGGTGCCAAGCCGATCGCCAGCACCGACATCTTCTGTGTGGCCGATGTCACGCGCACCGAGGTGCCGCGCGGCTGCCTGCATCCGCGTCGCATCCTGCGCCAGGTCGTGAACGGCGTGCGCGACTACGGCAACCGCATGGGGATTCCCACCCTCAACGGCACGGTCTGGTTCGATGACCGGTACGTGGGCAACCCCTTGGTCTATTGCGGTTGCGTGGGCCTGATGCCGCGCGCGTTCGTGAAGGGCCAGGTCCAGCCGGGCGATGCGATCGTGGCGATCGGTGGACGCACCGGCCGTGATGGGATCCACGGTGCCACCTTCAGCAGCGCCGAGCTCACCGATACGCACGCCGATGAGTTCAGCCACGCCGTGCAGATCGGCAACGCCATCACCGAGAAGCGCGCGCTCGATGCGATCCTCGCCGCGCGCGACCACGCGCAGGGGTGCCTGTTCAGCGCGCTGACCGATTGCGGTGCCGGCGGGTTCAGCAGCGCCGTCGGCGAGATGGGCGGCACCATCGGCGCCGAGGTGCACCTGGACCGAGCGCCCACCAAGTACGACGGCCTGAGCCCCACGGAAACCTGGATCAGCGAGGCACAGGAGCGGCTGGTGCTGTCGGTGCCGCGCGCGAACCTGCCCGCGCTGCAGGCCGTGTGCGATGACCACGGCGTGGAGCTGTGCGATCTGGGCACCTTCGGCACGCCCGATCGCTCGATCCGTCTGCTCTGGAAGGGCACCGAGGTCGGTTCGCTCGACACGCACTTCATGCACGACGGCATTCCCACGCCAACCCGGACCGCGATCTGGGATGCCACCTGGGCGGCTTCCTTCGCGCCGGTCGTGAGGGCCGATCCAGCCGTCGCTGCCGGCGACCTGCAGGGCACGCTGACGGCGCTGCTGGCGAGCGCGAACATCGCCAGCAAGGAATGGATCATCCGGCAGTACGACCACGAAGTGCAGGGCTCGAGCGTGGTGAAGCCGTTGCACGGGCCGCAGTCGGGACCGGGTGATGCCTCGGTGATCCGACCGGTGGCCGCGAGTGTGCGCGGCCTGGCGATGGGCAACGGCTTAGCGACCGGTCTTGCGGCCGATCCCTACTGGATGGGGTTGGCCGCGATCGATGAGTGCGTGCGCAACCTGGTCTGCGTGGGTACCGATCCATCGCGCATCGCGATCCTCGACAACTTCTGCTGGCCGTCGTGCAAGGATCCGCGCAACTTGGGCGCGCTCGTGCGGGCCTCGCACGCGTGCTACGACGGCGCGAAGGCCTATCGAACGCCCTTCATCAGCGGCAAGGACAGCCTGAACAACCAGTTCACGACCGACGATGGCACCACGATCCAGATTCCGCCCACGCTGCTCATCTCGGGCTTCGGCCTGGTCGAGGACAGCGATCGATGCGTGACCATGGATTTGAAGGGTGCAGGCCACGCGCTCGTTCTGGTCGGAACGACGACCGCCGCGACCGGTGGCAGCCAGGTGCGCGCGCTCGGCAGCACCGTCGGTGACGACGCGCTGCCCAGGACGGATCTAGCGGTTGGTCCAGCCAACGCCCGAGCCGTGGCGGCGCTGATCAGCGCTGGCCATGTGCTGAGTGCACACGACTGCAGCGAAGGAGGCGTGCTGGTCGCCGCAGCCGAAATGGCGTTCGCCGGCGATCTCGGCATGGAGCTCGATCTGGACATCGTGCCGGGTGTGAGCGATCCGTTCGTGGCCGCGTTCAGCGAAACGCCGAGCCGGTATCTCCTGGAGATCGATCCAGCACGGCTCGATGCAGCGCTGGCTGCGCTCTCGGCAGCAGGCATCGTGCATGCCCGCGTGGGTACGACGACGTCCGACCGTGCCCTGCAGGCTGGCGGTTGCTCATGGTCGCTCAGTGATCTCGCTGCATCATGGCGCAGCGGCGGAAAGGGTTGGTGAATCCGATGAAGGCCCTCATCATCACGGCTCCCGGCATCAACTGCGATCTTGAACTCGCGCAGGCCTTCGAGGCTGCCGGCGTCACGCCTGAGCCGATCTTGCTGTCTGCGCTCGCGCGCGATCCATCGATCGTCGACCGCTTCGGCATGATCGGCCTGCCCGGCGGCTTCAGTTACGGCGATGACATCGCGGCCGGCCGCATCATGGCTGCGCTCATCCGTGAGCGCCTTTATCCGGCGCTGCGCGCGGCGATCGAGCGACGCGTACCCATGATCTGCCCGTGCAACGGCTTTCAGATCGCGGTGCAGGCAGGCCTGCTGCCTGGCCCGGTCGATGGTGCTTGGCCCGCCGAGCCTGCGCTGGCGACCGTCGCGCTCTCGAACAATGCCAGCGCTCGGTTCGAGGATCGCTGGACCCGCATGGAGATCCCCGCCGAGACCGTCTGCGTGTGGACCCGCGGCTTGGCGTGCGATGGCGAGGACAGCATGCTGCCGTGTGCACACGGCGAAGGGCGCTTCGTGACCACGACCGCCATGTTGGCGGCGCTCGAATCCCGTGGCCAGGTCGCCATGCGTTACGCAGCGAGCGACAACTTCAATGGCTCTATGGGCGCGGTCGCGGGGCTCTGCGATGCCAGCGGGCTGGTCTTCGGCCTGATGCCGCACCCGGAGCGCTACACGCGGTTCACGCAGCACCCGTGGTGGACTCGGCTTCCAGCGGCGGCGCGTCGCACCGCACCACTTGGGCTTCGCATGTTCCAGGCTGCCGTCGCGTGCGCGCGCGGCGAGGAGGTCGCACGATGAGCACGCATGGCTCCGTCCCGCCCCCGTATCACCCGCCCCTGGGCAGCATGTCGCCGCCGCCGCACGACTTTGACCGCGACCGAGTGAGCCGCATCAAGGTCATCGCGGGCGTGCTGGGCATCCTGCTCGGCGGCTTCGGCATCCACAAGTTCGTCATCGGCGCCGTGGTGCCCGGGGTGATCATGCTCGTGGTCACGCTGCTGGGCACGTGTGCCTTCGTCGGGCTCGGCTGGGCGCTCATCGGGCTGCCCTGCGGCCTCGGGCCAGCGGCCATGGGGGTGATCGGCTTTGTCGAGGGGATCCTCTATCTGACGAAGTCCGACGAGGACTTCAACCGCATCTACCTCGTCGGCAAGCGTGGCTGGTTCTGATTCCGTGGACGCCTGCCGCCGGCGGGCCATGCCCAAGCGGAGCCCGAATGGGCCCAAGGAGCATCACATGCTGATCGCACTCATGTCGGTCCTGCCCTCGCTTGCCGCGTGCACCACCGTGCAGCAGGCTCCCAAGGAAGGCGTCACGCTCACGGTCTATTCCAGCGCCGATCCTGCGGGGTTCGACCCGCAGCGGTTCGTGGCGCAGCAGCGCATGGGTGCGGGGGCCGATTTCGCCTGGCAGGTGCCGGGGTTCGGTGTCGTCAAGCACGTGCGGCGGACGCAGCTCAAGCAGGGCCGAGGCACGCTCTCCATGACCGATGTCGCCGCGTTCATCGACCCGACGAGCGTGAGCATCGTGGACCTGACGGACCCCGCCACCGCGGTGCTCGACCAGCGCTTCGAGTTCGATCTGGTCAGTCCTGACAAGTTGCTTGAGAAGTACATCGATCGCCCGATCACCGTGAGCGATGATCGTGGCGAATACAGCGGGACCCTGCTCTCGGCCAGCGGCGGTCGATTGGTGCTGCGCACGACCGGCGGCATCGAGATCGTGCCATCGGCGGAAGCCATGGTGACGCTCGGTGACCTGCCGCAGGGCCTGATGACGCGGCCCACGCTCTCGTGGACGCTCGATGCTCCCAAGGGCGGCGAGCACCTTGTGCGGACGGCGTACCAGACCGGTGGCCTGACCTGGCGCTCCGACTACAACCTCGTGATCGATCCCTCGTTCACGAAGGCCGACCTCGGAGCGTGGGTCACCCTGCTCAACCTGAGCGGCCAGTCGTTCGACGACGCATCGCTCAAGCTCGTGGCCGGCACCGTGCAGCGGGTGCAGCCACGCCAGCCCATGCGCATGGAACGCATGCTGGCGATGGCCGATGCAGCGGGCGGTGCCGGTGGCGGCTTCGAAGAGAAGTCCTTCGCCGAGTACCACCTGTACACCCTGCCGCGCCCGGTGGACCTGGCGCAGAACGGCGTGCAGCAGATCACGCTGTTCCCCACGGTCTCTGCCGTGCCGGTCGAACGCGTGCTGGTGTTCGATGGCACGGCACAGTGGTCGGGCTGGTCGCCGAGCGAGCCCTATGCCGATGCCGGCGATCCGGGCGTGCAGAGCCCCAAGGTCGCCGTGCTCGTGCGACTCATGAACGACAAGGCTTCTGGCCTGGGCATCCCGCTGCCCGCGGGCAAGATCCGCGCATCGATGACCGATGCGGCCGATGGATCGCTCGAGTTCATCGGCGAGGACGTGATCGGCCACACGCCGCGCGACGAACGCGTGACGATCCGCATCGGCGAGAGCTTCGACGTGGTCGGCAGCCGTACGCGCACCGATTTCACGATTGATCACGCCCGCCGCACCATGAGCGAATCGGTGCGGATCGAACTGCGCAACCGCAAGCAGGACGAGGCCGCCACGGTCACCGTGCGCGAGCGTCTCTACCGCTGGGCGCAGTGGTCGATGACCAACGAATCGCAGCCCTCGACGAAGACGAGCGCACAGGCTGTTGAGTGGACGGTGGCGGTGCCCGCCGGCGAGACCCGCGACGTCACGTACACCGTCACCTACCAGTGGTGAAACGACCACGGGCGCCGAAGCGCCCGTGGTCGTGTGATGCTGTCATGCGCCGTTGATCGGCGCGTAGGTTCAGCCGAGCTTGGGCGCCGGCAGGGTGGCCGGTGCGGTGGCTGCAACGCTGAAGCTCACATGGTGCGTGGCCAGAACAACCTTGCCGTGAGCCTTCTCGCGGCGGGCGCGTGCCTTGGACAGCACGCCATCCACCGTGGCGAAGGCCTTCTGGATCGCCTTGACCTCGTCGGCTTCGAGCGACTCCCAGCCGTTGCCGATCGCAGGGAGGTCGATCTTGGCTGCCATGGCCAGGTCAGCGGCGTGCTCAGTGATGAGCCCGGCGACGAGCTTGGCCATGCGCTGCTGTTCACGCGCCGACTTGGTCGGTGCGAACTTGATCGCATCCACGTTCGCGAAGAAGATCGCGGCAACCGGCCCAAGCCGGCCGACACGGCCTGCAGCGGGCTGCGGCACCATCTGGCCGATC
Organism: Bacteroidia bacterium; assembly: GCA_030054235.1. Lineage (GTDB taxonomy): Bacteria > Planctomycetota > Phycisphaerae > Phycisphaerales > SM1A02 > SYIB01. The sequence goes on along the minus strand of JASGCG010000008.1, from coordinate 5,875 downwards.
AGGCCCGACTTCAGCAGCAGGCCGATGTGGTAGTAGAGGCTCGGTGGGCTCACGTCGAGCGCGCGCGCGATCTCGAGGACCGTGCAGCCGCCCGAGCCACGGATGGTCTCGAGGAGCCGGAGGCGGAAGGGGGACCGAACGCAATTCCACACGGCGTTGACCGAAAGGTCAATGCCCTGCGCGGATGACTGACGACCAGCCTTGTTCCCCCGGAGAGAGGTCGAAGACCGAGCCATGGAACCTACCTTATGTAGAGCGAAGCGAGGTGATGCACGCTGCATCACGTGAACCGAGGATATCGACTTGCCGGGCGAAACGGCTTGACCAATCAGCCAATCGCGTGCATCAGTGCAAGAATCTGCGGCGGAGTGAGTGTTTCGGCGCGCATCGTTGGGAGGATCCCAGCGGGGTAACTGACTTGACGGCCAAGCAGCGCACCGAGTTGCTTGCGCCGGGAAGCGAAGATTCGGTGCACGAAGGCGCTGACCCGATCAGGATCGATCGTTGGCCTGTCCGGGTTGGGAATCACGGACATCATCGCACTGGTCACCCGCGGGATGGGCCAGAAACAGGATCCTGGCAGCGTTTCGAGCAGTTCGACCCTGCTCGTGAGCGACACGAGCACCGTGGCGGCGCCGTAGGCATCGCTGCCGGGCGCTGCGGCGAGCCGCTGCGCCACCTCGCGTTGCACTGTCACAAACTGGCCCAGGCAGGTCGGATGGTGCGCCGCCAAGTTCAGGATCAGGGGGGTGGCGGCACCGTAGGGCAGGTTGGCAATCAGCCTGAATGGGCGACCAGCCAGCGCCCGGAGGACAGCGGACGACACGGCGTGCTTGCCATCCAGGCAGTCGCCGTGGATCAGCGTGACACGGCTGCCCAGGCGGTCCTTGATGATCGCTGCCATGTCGCCGTCGAGTTCGCAGGCGACGACCTCGCAGCCTGCATCGAGGAGCGCCTCGGTGAGCGTACCGGTGCCGGGCCCAACCTCCAGGACCAGGTCGCCTGCCACCGCGCCGCTGTGGGCGACCAGCGCGCGCAACTTGTTCTGGTCATGTAGGAAGTTCTGCCCGAACCGGTGCTTGGGCTCGAGCCCTCGCGTGGCGAGGATTGCCTTGATGTCGCTCAGGGTCTGCACGGTTCAGCGCGCCGATGCCTCGGCCCGCACTTCGCGCAGCACCGAGACCTTGATCTCGCCCGGGAAGGTCATCTCACGCTCCACGCGGGCCGCGATCGCATCAGCGATGGCGCGCGTGCGCGCATCGTCGACGGCGCCAGCATCCACGATCACGCGCACTTCGCGGCCAGCCTGCACGGCAAAGGCCTCGGTCACGCCGTCGTGCTCACGCGCAATGGCCTCCAGCTGCTGCAGCCGCTTCACGTACTGCTCCATGCTCTCGCGCCGCGCACCCGGGCGGGCGCCTGACAGCGCGTCGGCCGCCATCACGATCGGTGTGTACGGCGTGGTCACGGGGATGTCGCCATGATGACCCGCGACCGCGTTGAGCACAGCCTCGTTGCGCTCGCCGTGCCGCACCAGGAAGTCGCGGCCAATCGCTGGGTGGCCGCCCTCCATGTCGTGGTCCATTGCCTTGCCGAGGTCATGCAGCAGCCCGCAGCGCCGGGCCAGGCGTCCATCAAGCCCGAGCTGGTCCGCGATCATCTGCGACAGGAACGCCACCTCGATCGAGTGGCGCAGCACGTTCTGCGCATAGCTGGTACGGAACGACAGGCGCCCCAGCGCCTCGATCACGCGCGGATGCAGGTTGCGCACGTCAGCCTCGAGCGCAGCTTCCTCGCCTGCCTTGGTGATCCGCTGGTCCATGTCACGACGAACCTGTGCGACCACATCCTCGATGCGGGCCGGATGCACGCGCCCGTCGGCGACCAGCCGCTGCAGGGCCTCGACCGCGATCGCCTGGCGCACGCGATCGAAGCAGCTCACGGCGATCACGCCCGGCGTGTCATCGATGAGGAGGTCAGCCCCCGTGGCCTTCTCGAGCGCACGGATGTTGCGACCCTCGCGGCCGATCAGGCGACCCTTGATCTCCTCGTTGGGAACCTTCACGGTGCGCACCGTGGATTCGCCCACGGTCTCGCCCGCGTAGCGCTGGATCGCCATCAGCGTGATTTCGCGGCCTTGGTCGCGGGCCGATCGTTCCGCCTCGGAGAGCAGCGTGTGGCGCAGCTGCGCGGCCTCGTGCTCGCTGTCGCGGCGGGCATCCTGGAGCACGCGCTGCATGGCCTCCTCGCGCGTCATGCCGGCGATGGTCTCGAGCTGGCGCCGCAGGTCCGCCAGTGCGGCTTCGCGCTCGGTCAGCGCGGCCTTGGCGCGCTCGAGCGTGGTGGTCGCCTCGCGTTCGCGGTCATTCACGCGCTGGTCGCGATCATCGAGGCGTCGTTCACGCTCACCGAGTGCGGCCAGGCGTGCATCAACCTGCTGCTGCGTGGTGCGGAGTCCTTCCTGGCCTTGCCGCAACTGGGTCAAGGCAACATCGATCTCGCGGTCGATCTGTGCGCGCCGCTCGGCGATCCTGCGTTCGGCCTCAAGTTCGAGCCCCTTGGCGGATGCAGCGGCCTCTGCACGAGCGGTCTCGACGATGGCCGCCGCCTGCTGCCGTGCCGCGCGCAGCGACCGTGAACCGATGAATCTGGCGGCCAGGGCGCCCGCCAGCGCACCCCCCACGGCACATGCCCCGGCAAGGGCAACGACCGTCGTGGTGGACATGGCTTGATCCGCTGGCTCGAGCATCGCCCAAGGGTAATCGACCTGCGCGACCCGGCGGGTGAACACCGTACGATCCGAGCATGTCCGGCGTGGTCCAGCGACTCTTCGCGCTTGCTCCCACCAACCCCATCGCTGTGCGCGTGGTGACGGGTGCAAGCCGCCGCACACGTCACTTGCACCTGCGTGCGGGCTACCTCGGCCTGATGGCCACGATTCTCACGTTGGCGCTGCTCTTCACCGGCTCCGAGGGCATGCGGGGCCTGGCTGCCCGCGGTGCGCAGGCCTTCACGCTGGTGAGCTACGGCCAGGTGCTGGCGATCTGCCTGCTGACGCCGGTGTTCATGGCCGGGGCGATTGCGCATGAATCGAGCCCTCGGACGTGGGAGATCATGCTGACGACGCCGCTGTCGAGCGCGCAGATTGTCCTGGGCAACCTGCTCGGGCGGCTCTTCTTCGTCGTGGCCTTGCTGCTGAGCACCTTCCCGCTCTTTGCTGTCACGCAGCTGTTCGGCGGCGTGAGCGGCGGGTCGATCATGGGGTCGTATGCGATCGCGGCCTCGACGGCAATCCTCGTGGGCAGCATCGCGATCATGCTCTGCGTCACGCGCGTCGGGGGGCAGCGAGCGGTCTTTGCCTTCTACGTCTCCGTGGTCGCCTACCTCTTCGTGACCTATGGGATCGATGCCGGCCTTCGGCAGCAGGTTGGCACCACGCTCGACGTGACCTCGACCACGGTCATCACGCCGCTCAACCCGTTCCTCACGCTCGAGGTCCTGCTGCGGTCCAATCGTTACGTGGTGCCGGCCGAGGGCGGCTTCTGGATGACGCGGCCGGTGTTCGCGCAGGCCGTGCTTTTTCTCGGAACGGCGCTGGCGCTCATGGCCTGGAGCGTGCTGCGGGTGCGACTGATCGGCGCCGATGAGCGCGGCTCGCTGGGCCGGGTGCGTCAGGGATCAAGCCGGCCGCCGAGCGAGGTCTGGCAGAACGGCATCGCGTGGCGCGAACTCCACGCGCGCAACCTGGGGCTTGGCTCGCTCGTCATGCGCTGGGGGTTTCTCGCCATCGGTGTGGCGGCGTCGGGGGTGCCAGCGATCCTGCATGCGCGCGGCACGCTCAACGATGCAGGATTTCCCGTGGCCGTGCTCATTGTGGTCGCCGCTGAAAGCGTGATCGTGGCCCTCGCGGCACTCAACGCCAGCGCCACCGCGGTCACCAAGGAGCGCGAGGATGGCTCGCTCGACATCCTGCTGACCACGCCGATCGATCCCGGTGCGTACCTCTCGGGAAAGTTGCGCGGCATCGTCACCTACCTCTGGCCGATGCTGGCGGCGCCGATCCTTGGTGTGGTCGTGGCTGTCGCGTACTCCATGGCGCGTGGCTTGCTTGTGGCGCTGCCTGGCGGCTCGGTCCGTGCGCCGCTGATCCTGCCGGAACTGGTGATTGCGTTCCCGCTCGTGCTCGTGGCGTTCACGGCCTTCTGCGTGATGGTGGGCCTGCAGTGGTCCGTCCAGAGCAAGGGCACGATCGGCAGCGTGTTCGCGGCAACTGGCGTCGCCGCAGCGGTGGCGATCGTGAGTGGACTCTGCGGTCTCGGCTTTGGCGGGCGCATCCCGGTCGTGGGTCCTTTCCTCGCGGGCTTCAATCCGCTGGCTGTGCTGCAACTGGGGCTCGCGCCACAGGAGCTCTTCGCGTCGCTGACGGTCGAGTCGCTCACGGAGCTCTCGGCCACTCGTGCGGCCCTGGTTGCCGGCGCCATCGCCGGTTCGGTCGGCTACCTCGCCATCGTCGTGGCGATCCGCGCGTCGCTGCGCCAGCGCTTCATGATGATCGTGCGGCGGCTCGCGGGCACGGCCTGATCCGCTTCGAACGGGATTTCCAGTGGTTTTCGGCACCGTGCCCCGCGCGCACGCGTGGTCGGCACGGCCCTAGAATCGTCCCTCCCCAAGGAACAACCCATGCACGATCCCTTCAAGGCCAAGGCCACCCTCCAGACCCCGACCGGACCCAAGTCGTATTACAGCCTCGCTGCGCTCAAGGGCATCGGCAACATCGATCGCCTGCCGTACTCGATCAAGGTGCTGCTGGAGAGCGTGCTGCGGAACCTCGACGGCCGGGTCTACACCGAGGACCACGTCCGCTCGATCGCCAATTACGACCCGCGCAACCCCGGCGAGGACGAGATCCCGTTCATGCCCGGTCGCGTGGTGCTGCAGGACTTCACGGGCGTGCCGTGCGTGGTCGACCTTGCGGCGATGCGCGGCGCCATGAAGCGCATGGGCGGCGACCCGCGCAAGGTCAATCCGCTCGTGCCGTGCGATCTGGTCATCGACCACAGCGTGCAGGTCGATGCCTACGCCAGCGGCGTGGCGCTCTCGATCAACAACGAGAAGGAGTTCGAGCGCAACGCGGAACGCTATGAATTCCTGAAGTGGGGGCAGGGGGCCTTCAGCAACTTCCGCGTGGTGCCGCCGGCGACCGGCATCGTGCACCAAGTCAACCTTGAGTACCTCGCCAAGGGCGTCTGGGAGAAGGACGGGGTCCTCTATCCCGACAGCCTCGTGGGCACCGACAGCCACACCACGATGATCAACGGCCTCGGCGTGCTCGGCTGGGGCGTGGGCGGCATCGAGGCCGAGGCCGTCATGCTGGGCCAGCCGATCTACATGCTGATTCCCGAAGTCGTCGGCGTGCGCCTGACGGGCAAGCTGCCGGAAGGCACCACGGCGACTGACCTCGTGCTGCGCGTGACCGAGGTGCTGCGCAAGCACGGCGTCGTCGGCAAGTTCGTCGAGTTCTTCGGGCCCGGTCTGGCCGACATGCCGCTGGCCAACCGTGCCACGATCGCGAACATGGCGCCCGAGTACGGCGCCACCTGCGGCTTCTTCCCGTTCGATGAGCACACGCTCGACTACATGCGCCTGTCGGGCCGCCCCGAGGAACTCGTGCGCACGGTCGAGGCCTACGCCAAGGCGCAGGGCCTTTGGCGCGACGACAGCCTGCCGATCTCGTATGGCGCCGTCGTCGAGCTCGATCAATCGACCATCGTGCCCAGTCTTGCGGGGCCCAGCCGTCCGCAGGATCGCGTGGATCTGCCGTCGATGCAGAAGACCTGGCAGGGCGCGCTTCCCAAGCTCAAGGCTGGCTCCAAGG
>JASGCG010000007.1 GCA_030054235.1 Bacteroidia bacterium | reverse complement strand
CCGGCAGTCCGCATCTGCGCCTGGCCATTGCTCAGGATGGTGCGCGGATCGATGCCGTGTGGTTCGGTGCTGGCGACCTGGCCACGCGCTTGCGCCGCGGCGTGCCGTGCGATGTGCTTGCCGAAGCCAACATCAATGCGTGGAACGGGCGTCGCACGCCCCAGCTCGTGATCCGCGACATCAGCCTGGCGTGATCGCCAGCCGGGCGCCGCGTTCGATGGCACGTGCAGCAAGCCGCGCGCACGCCGCTTCGCACGATGCCGCCAAGGGCGAGAGCTCGATGGTGCAATCAGGTGCGCCCTCGGCGGAGCGGGGGATCGCCCAGCCCGCAGCCTCGAGCCAGCGCGCGGCGCGAGCGCTCTGTGCGGCGATGCTGGTGGCGGGGCTGTCGTCGCCGTCGGCGTTCTTGATCGGGGCGAACTCCTCGGCACGGTCGGTCTCGAGGACCAGGCTCGCGCGGGCCATGGGGATCGCATCGAAGACGAAGGTCTCCATCTTGATGGCGTTGGGCGAGGTGGGTTCCACGCGCACGCCGTCATCGTTGACGAACGGCACCTTCTTGCGCGCCTTGTGCAGGGGCAGCGCCAGGCCGTGCGCGGTCAGGCGTTCGACGAACTCCCGCGACAGCATGTGGATCGCGATGCTCCCGGCATCGAAGCGAAGGCGGCCGGAGCCATCGCGCTCGGCAGCGAGCGCGGCCGGCAGATCGCTGTACTCGACGACCATGGTGCGGCCGCCGGAGGTGCAGAACACGCCGACTTTCTCGGCAGCATCGCGCTTGGCGACCATCTTGCTCGTCATCTCGCCGCTCGAGTCGGGGTGCGCGGCGTGCACGCCCACGAAGCGCGGATCGACCGCGTGCACGAGCGGGTTGTCGACCTGGAAGTAGCTGATGTGCTCGATGCCGTGCGCGCGCATGTCATCGAGCGCGCCGGAGTGGCGCAGGGCGCGCAACGAGCCGCCGTGGCCATCGGGATTCACCGCGATCTCGTCGGTCTCGGCCAAGAGCAGCTTGCCATCGAGGGTCAGCGAGGGCAGCGTGCCCTGCGGGAAGAACATGACCGTGTCCGCCCCGAGCCCGAAGTGATCATGGCTCGCGAAGAACTCGCGCGTGGGCGCGTCGTTCATCGGGCTCGTCATGATGTACCAGCGGATCATCGCGCCGAAACGCTGCCGCGCGGCCAGGATCTGCTCGGCGAAGACCTGGAAGAGCGGGGCCTGCGTGATCGGCGTGGCGGGGAAGGTGCCCTTGGGCGCATCCCAGCCCAGGCGCGTGCCCTGGCCGCCGGCCACCATGAAGCACGCGACCTTGCCTGCGCGCACGAGCGCTTCGCCATGCGCGGTCCACTGTGCGTCGAGCGGCGAGCGGCGGACGATCGTGGCCGGCGCGAGGTCGGCCGGCAGCACGAAGCCGCCGTCGTCGTCGAGCGCCGCGGCAAGGGCATCGACCTGTTCGAGCGAGAGTGCATCGACCTGGTCGAGCAGATGGTCGAGCCGCACCGGATCGAGGCTCGCCGCATGGTGCAGCACGTGGTCCTGCCCATGGCCGGCGAGCCGCTCGCGGGCTCGCTCCAATCGTGACGTCAGCGTGGTCATGGCTGCGGGCGCTCGGGCTCGGACCAGCCTTCGGGACGGTGGCGGACGATCTTGCCGGTCTCGACGTAGATCACCTGCTCGCAGATGTTCGTGCAGTGGTCGGCGATGCGCTCCACGCTGCGGGTCACGCTGGTCAGCTGGAACGCGAAGCGCACGCTGAACTGCCCAAGCGCGACCTGCTCCTGCGCGTGCAGCAGGATCTCGTTCTTGAAGCGGTCGACGGTGTCGTCGAAGAGCAGCACCTGGCGCGCGAGATCGGGATTGCCCGTGATCAGCGCGCGGTTGGCATCGCGCAGCATGCCGAGCACGCTGTTGGCCATCACGCGGAAGGTGGGCGGGATCCGCTCGTCCATGCGCGCCTGCCCGGCGACCTGCTCGGCGATGTTCACCGCGCAATCGGCGATGCGCTCGAGCTCGTTGTTCACCTTCACGATCGTGAGCACGCTGCGGACCTGGTACTCGTCGGAGTTGCCCATCTGCAGCAGCGGGATGCTCGCGCGCTCGATCTCGACGTCAGCCTTGTCGATGGCATCGTCGGCGGCGATGACCGCGTGGGCCTTGGCCTGATCGTGCTCGAAGTAGCACTCGGTGGCGAGCGAGCAGCACCCCAGGACGCGTTCGCCCTGCGCGGTGATGTCGGAACGGAGCTGCTCGAGTCGTGCGGCGAAGGCCATTGCCGGAGGATACCCGCGCGACTGCGCCCGGCGGCTCACTCGGGGCGGGCCAGTCGCTGCGCGAGCGCGACCACCGCGGCGACGCACGAGTCGATCGACGCAGCGTCGGTGGCCAGACGAAGCTCGGGCGACGTCGGGGCCTGGTACGGATCGCTCACGCCCGTGAAGCGTTCGAGTTCACCGGCACGCGCACGCTTGTAAAGCCCCTTGGGGTCACGCGATTCAGCGACCGCGAGCGTTGCATCGACGTGGACGACGGCGAAGGCGACTCCGCTCGCCTCGTGGCGCGCCCGCACGCGCGCGCGATCGGCTTCGTACGGGCTCACCAGGCTCACGATGGCGATGGCGCCCGACGCGGCGACGAGAAGCGCAGCCTCGCCGGCGCGGCGCACGGCTTCGGCACGGCCGGCTTCATCGAAGCCAAGCCCGGCGCTGAGCCCGTGGCGGAGGTTGTCGCCGTCGAGCACCAGCGCGGGCAGGCCCGCGGCGAGCAGCGCATGCTCGGCAGCGAGCGCGATCGTGCTCTTGCCTGAACCGCTGAGCCCGGTCATCCACAGCGTGCAGCCGCGACGGCCAAGGGACGCCGCGCGATCCGCGGGCGTCGCGGATCCATGCTGCCAGACGACGTTGGGCGAAGCGCCATCCATCGGTGCGCGGACGCTAGCACATCGTCTAGGCTTCGGCCGCATGGCGCATGCCCTGACTCATCTTGAGGAACTCGAAGCCGAGGCGATCCACATCCTGCGCGAGACCGCAGCGAGCTACGAACGCCCGGTCCTGATGTACTCGATCGGCAAGGACTCGACCGTGCTGCTGCACCTGGCCCTGAAGGCCTTCGCGCCCGGCCGCCTGCCGTTCCCGGTGCTGCACATCGACACGACGTGGAAGTTCCGCGAGATGATCGCGTTCCGCGACGCGACCGCTGCCCGCCTCGGGCTCGACCTGCAGGTGCACATCAACCGCGAGGGGCTCGCGCAGGGGATCTCGCCGGTCACGCATGGCAGCAAGGTCCACACCGACGTGATGAAGACGGTCGCGCTGCGCCAGGCGCTGTCGGCCGGCCGGTTCGATGCCGCGATCGGCGGCGCGCGCCGTGACGAGGAGAAGAGCCGCGCGAAGGAGCGGATCTTCTCCTTCCGCGATGCGAACCATCGCTGGGACCCGAAGGGGCAGCGCCCGGAACTCTGGTCGCTCTACAACCCGCGCGTGCATCCGGGCGAGAGCATGCGCGTGTTCCCGCTCTCCAACTGGACCGAGCTCGATGTCTGGCTCTACGTCTGGAAGCACCGGCTGCCGGTGGTCGATCTCTACATGGCGCGCGAGCGACCGGTCGTCGAGCGCGACGGCGCCCTGATCATGGTCGACGATGAGCGCCTGCCGCTGAAGCCCGGCGAACGTGTCGTGCAACGTCGCGTGCGGTTCCGCACGCTCGGGTGCTACCCGCTCTCGGGCGCGATCGAGAGCGATGCCGACACACTCGAGAAGGTCATCGAGGAGATGCTGCTGGCGCGCACGAGCGAGCGCCAGGGCCGTCTGATCGACCACGACCAGAGCGGCAGCATGGAAGAGAAGAAGCGCGAGGGGTACTTCTGATGACGCTGCCCACCTTCACCGCCGGCGAGGACCTGCGCGGCTGGCTCGAACGGTACGAGCGGCTGCAGCTCCTGCGCGTGCTCACCTGCGGCAACGTCGACGACGGCAAGAGCACGCTGATCGGTCGGCTCCTGCACGACACCGGGCGCATCTACGAGGATCACCTCAAGGCGCTCGAGGCCGACAGCCGCGTGCACGGCACGACCGGCGGCGGGCTCGACCTGGCGCTCGTGGTCGATGGCCTCAAGGCCGAGCGCGAGCAGGGAATCACCATCGACGTCGCGTGGCGGTACTTCACGACCGCGCGCCGGGCCTTCATCATCGCCGACTGCCCGGGCCACGAGCAGTACACGCGCAACATGGCGACCGGCGCGAGCCACTGCCAGCTGGCGATCAGCCTGATCGATGCGCGCTCGGGCGTGACCACGCAAACGCGCCGGCACGCCACGATCGCCGCCATGCTCGGCATCCGCCACGTCGTGGCCGCCGTGAACAAGATGGACCTCGTCGGCTGGGGCGAATCGCGCTTCCGCGAGATCGAGGCCGAATTCCTCGGGTTCTGCGCACGACTCGGGATCGAGCATGCGGTCGCGCTCCCGGTGAGTGCGCTCACTGGCGAGGGCGTCGTCCGGCGATCCAACGTGATGTCCTGGTTCACCGGCCCGGCACTGCTGGACCTGCTCGAAGGCGTTGAGCTGCCCGGCCCTGGCGATGCCGATCCCTTCCGCATGCCGGTCCAGGTCGTGCTGCGGCCGAACCTTGATTTCCGCGGCTTCGCCGGCCAGATCACCAGCGGTGACGTGCGCGTGGGCGACCGCGTGCGCATCATGCCGCGTGGCACCGAGGCGCGCGTCGCCCGCATCGCCCGGCCCGAGGAGCACGGCGGTGATCTCGATCGCGGGCAGGCACCTGAGAGCGTCGTGCTGTGCCTTGACCGCGAAGTCGACTGCAGCCGCGGCGACGTGATCGCGTGCTTCGGCGGCGCCAGCGACATGCGCGTGGGGCGGCGCATCGTGGCGGATCTCGTCTGGATGGTCGATGCTCCGCTCGTGGCCGGCCAGAGCCTGCTGTGCCGGGTCGGCACGCGGATCACCCCGGCACGCGTCGTGCGCGTGATCCATCGGCTCAAGGTCGACACGCTCGCGCACGAGCCGGCCGAGTCGATGGCGCTCAATGACATCGGTCGCGTGGAGCTCGAGTGCGAGGAGCCGGTGGCGTTCGATCCCTACCGGATCTCGCGCGGGACCGGCGCGATCGTCTTGATCGATCGGTTGAGCAACGCGACGGCCGCCGCGGGCATGATCCGCACCGGCGATCCGACCGAGCGCGGCGCGCACTGGGATGACCAGGCGCTGGATTCGGTCTCCTCGCCGGTCAGCGGCGTGTCAGCGGCCGAGCGCGATGCCCGATGGGCGCAGCGACCGTGCTGCGTGCTCCTGCATGGCCCGCCGAACACCGGCAAGACCGAGGCTGCGTTTGCCCTCGAGCGCGCGCTGTGGGACCTCGGTCACGATGCCGTCGTCCTCGATGGCCAGGGCATGCGCAGCGGCCTCTCGAAGGATCTTGGCTTCGAGCCCGGCGATCGAAGCGAGAACCTGCGACGTGCCGCCGAGGTCGCACGGCTGCTCATGGGGCAGGGGCGCATCGTCGTCATGTCGTTCGTCGCCCCGCAGGACGATGTGCGCGAGCGCGCGCGTGCGCTGCTCGGTCCCGACCGGTGCCTCTTCGTGCACGCGAGCGACGGCTTCGACGTTCCAGGCATCGTGGCGCAACTCGCCGCGCGTGGACTGATCGGTCGCCGCACATCCGCCTGAGATCCGCGCATGATCGAACTTGGCTGCAACATCGACCACGTCGCCACGGTGCGCCAGGCGCGCCGCACCTGGGAACCCTGCCCGGTGCAGGCGGCACACGAGGCACTTGCTGGCGGCGCGGACCACATCACGTTCCACCTGCGCGAGGACCGACGGCACATCCAAGACCGTGATGTCGAGCGATTGCGCGCCGAGGTGCCGGCGAGGCTGAACTTCGAGATGGCGGCGACCGACGAGATGGTCGCGATCGCCTTGCGCATCAAGCCGCAGCTCTGCATGCTCGTGCCCGAGGGGCGCTTCGAGGTCACGACCGAGGGCGGCCTGGATGTGGCGGGGCAGGAGCCGGCCCTGGCAGCGCAGGTCGCCCGGTTGCGCGACGCGGGCATCCTCGTGAGCGTCTTCATCGATGCGCTGCCGCACCAGATCGACGCCGCCCAGCGGATTGGCGCAGGTGTCTGCGAGATCCACACCGGGCCGTACGCGCATGCCTGGCACGACGAGGGGGGGCTCGGTCCCCGAACGCGGGCCGAGCTCGATCGGGTCGCCCTGGCCGGTCGCCATGCCTGCGCCGCCGGGCTCTGCTTCAACGCGGGGCATGCGCTCCACTACGAGAACGTGAAGCCGATCGCTGCGCTGCCGGGGATCCGCGAGCTGCACATCGGCCACGCGATCGTGAGCCGGGCGGTTTTCACCGGGCTGCGCGAAGCGGTGCGCGAGATGAAGCGGCTCATGTTCGAGGGCGCTGCTGGCCGCTGATCGCTCGGCGCTACGGCCACGGGGTCGTACACTGGCCGCATGCCACGGATCTTCGGCACCTACACCGCCATCGTCACGCCCTTCTCCTCCACGGATGGTTCGATCGACCTCGCTCGGCTCGAAGAGCACATTCGCTTCCAAGCCGCCGGCGGCGTCACGGGCATCGTGCCCTGCGGCACCACCGGCGAAGCGCCCACGCTCAATGAACGCGAGCAGGCTTCGGTGATCGAGACGGCCGTGCGCGTGGGCAAGCCGCTGGGCCTGCAGATCGTGGCGGGCACCGGCAGCAACTCGACCGAGCACGCGATCCACCTGCACCGCTCGGCGCATGCACTCGGCGCGGATCTCTCGCTGCAGGTCGCGCCCTACTACAACAAGCCCTCGCAGGAGGGGATCTACCGGCACTTCATGGCCGTGGCCGACAGCTGCAGCCTGCCGATCATGCTCTACAACATCCCCGGCCGCTGCGGCGTGGCGATCGCGCCCGAGACGGTCGAGCGCCTGGCGCGCCATCCCAACATCGTGGCGATCAAGGAAGCGACCGGCAGCATGGACAGCGCCAGCGAGATCCGCCAGCGCTGCGGGATCACGATCCTGTCGGGCGACGACACGCTGACGATCGCCTTCGCGGCGGTGGGTGCGGTCGGCGTCGTCAGCGTGCTCAGCAACATCGTTCCTGAGCGGGTGGCCAGGCTGTGCGCCCTGACCCAGTCCAACGATTTCGCGGCGGCGCGAGCCGAGCATGCCTCGCTCTTCGCGCTCGCGCGCGGGCTGCTCACGATCGACACGAATCCGGCCCCGATCAAGGCGGCCATGCAGGTGCTCGGCCGAGACAGCGGCGTGCTGCGTCTGCCGATGTGCGCGCTGCCTGCGACCGGGCTCGCCCGCGTGCGCGATCTCCTGCGCGCGGTCGGCCTCGAGCCCGCGGCGGATTTCGCCGGGGCGATCCAGTGAACGACGTCGATCATCCGCGCTACGAGCCGACCGCGCTGCCGTACCGCGTGGCGGTGCTCGTCTACCTCTACGACCACGAGGGGCGACTGCTGCTCCTGCACCGCCGCAAGGCGCCCAATGCCGGCCTGCACTCGCCGATCGGTGGCAAGGTCGAGATCAGCCTGGGCGAGAGCCCGCACGAGTGCGCGCGTCGCGAGGCGATCGAAGAGAGCGGCGTGGTGCTCTCCGACCGTGACTTGCGGCTCACGGGCATCGTGAACGAGCGTGCCTACCAAGGCGAGAAGCACTGGCTGATCTTCCTCTTCGAGGCCACGCGCCCGATCGGCCACGACGAGGTGACCGCCTACGAGTTCGACGAAGGAACGCTCGTGTGGGTGCCCATCGCCGATGTCGCGTCGGCAGGAATCCCCGAGACCGATCGCACGATCATGTGGCCCAACGTGCAGGCGCATCGCGGCGGCTTCTTCATGGTCGACATTGATTGCTCGGGCGGATCGATCGAGCACCGCGTGGTCGAGAGCTGGAAGGCGCGATGACCATGGGACCGGGGTCGCCGCAGGATCCCCAGCGCATGCCGCTGCCGACCGATGCGACGATCGATGCGGCCATCGATGCGACGGGTCATCACGCTCCGCCGCTGCACGCTGCCGAGACGATCGCCGCAGGCGGCATCGACCAGCCCACGCTGGCTACGACCACCCAGCAGCCAGCCACGAGTGCGGGTGACACGGTCGGGCTGCGCGACTCGGTCGCCGCGGCGATCCGCGCCGCGCGCGAGAAGCCGGGCGAGGTGATCGGCCCGTACACGCTGATTGAACTCCTTGGCGAGGGCGGCTTCGGTGCGGTGTGGCACGCCGAGCGCCGCGAGCCGTATGTGCAGCAGGTCGCGCTCAAGCTCATCCGCGCGGGCATGGATTCCGAGAGCGTGCTCGTACGGTTCGAGCAGGAGCGCCAAGCGCTCGCGCTGATGGATCACCCGCACATCGCCAAGGTGCTCGACGGCGGCGTCACGCCGGCAGGGCGGCCCTGGTTCGCCATGGAATTCGTGAAGGGCGAGCCGATCACGGCGTTCTGCGACCGGCACCACCTGGGGCTGCACGAGCGGCTCGAGCTCTTCCTCCAGGTCTGCGACGCGGTGCAGCACGCGCACATGCGCGGCATCATCCACCGCGACCTCAAGCCGGGCAACATCCTGGTGAGCAAGGTCGAGGGCGCAGGTGCCGTGGCCAAGGTCATCGACTTCGGCATCGCCAAGGCGCTGTCGACCCGGCTCGCTGACCAGTCGGCGCACACCGGCATCGGCCAGATGATCGGCACGCCCGAGTACATGAGCCCTGAGCAGGCGGAGCCGGATGCAACCGACATCGACACGCGCGCCGATGTCTTCGCGCTCGGCGTGGTGCTCTACGAGCTCCTCGCCGGGACCACGCCGTTTGACCCCAAGGCGCTCCGCGCCCAGGGGTTCCAGCACATCCAGCGCACGATCCGTGACGTCGATCCGCCCTCGCCCAGCGCGCGGCTGACGACGCTGGCGCGGCAGGACCCCGCGGCGCGCGAGCGCATGGAGCGCGCGATGCGCCGACGCATCGATGAACTCGCCCGGCAGCTGCGCTCGGAGCTTGAGCTGATCCCGCTCAAGGCCATGCGCAAGGACCGAGAGGAGCGCTACGCCAGCGCAAGCGACCTGGCGCTGGACGTGCGCAACTACCTCGGTGGCCGCCCGCTGCTGGCCGTGCCCGAAAGCCGTGCGTACCGCGTGCGCAAGTGGGCACGCCGCAACCGCGGCATCGTCGTGGCGGCATCCGCCGTGCTGCTGGCGCTCGTGGCCGGCCTGGTCGTGTCGCTCGTCGGCTGGCGCGAGGCCGCGCTGCAGCGCGCGCAGGCCGAACGGCGCGAGCGTGACGCCACGCGCGTGATGGAGTTCATGACGCAGACGCTCGCCGGCGCGAACCCGATGGATGGCGGCGACGCCGATGTCTTGCTGACCGATGCGCTCGATGGAGCGGTTCGGCGGCTCGATGCCGGTGAGCTTGCCGGGTTCGCCGAGAGCGAGGCTGCGCTGCGCCTCGAGCTGGCACGTGTGCTGCGCGGGCAGGGCGAACCCCAGCGGGCGGCTGCGTTGTCGCGCCAGTCGGCCGATCTCTTCCTCGAACTCGAGGGACCGTCGCCGAGCGTGGCAGCAGCGCTGACCGAGCAGGGCCTGGCGCTCCTGGATCAGGATGCCGCGTCCGCCGCTCTGCCCGTGCTCGAGTCGGCGCTTGAGATCAACGAGCAGGCGCTGGGCGCCGCTGCCCCGGGCATCGTGGGAAACCTTGCCAACGTGGCGCTCGTGCACGCGGCGCTCGGCGATGTGGAGCGAGCCATCGGCTTGCACCGGCGCGCGCTGGCCATTGCCGTCGCTGCGTACGACGGTCCTCACGAGGTCGTGGCTGCCTGCATGGGCAACCTCGGCGATCTCCTCGCTGCCGAGGACCGTCTGGATGAGGCCGAGGACCTCCTCGCGCGGTCGCTTGCCATGCGCGAGTCGCTGCTGGGCAACGATCACCCCGACGTCGCCGAGGCCCAGAACAACCTGGCCATCGTGCGCTGGCACCGCGGCCAGCGGGCCGAGGCTGACCGACTGTTCAATCGTTCCCTCGGCATTTACGAGCGCTCGTACGGTCCCGCGCACGAGTACACGCTGACGGTGCTGGAATCGCTGCGCGACCTGCACCGCGAGTGGGAAGCGGCCGAGCCCGGCAAGGGCCACGCTGCAGCCGCCGAGTCGTTCGAGCGGCGGTTGGACGTGCCGAGTCGGATTGCCCCCTGATCACACGCCGGCGGCGCGCTGGCAGAGGTCGCAGAGCTCGTTCGCCCGTGCCTCGGTCGCCGCCTCGGCGATCACGCGCACGATGGGCTCGGTGTTGCTCGCCCGCAGGTGGACCCAGCCGTCGGCGAAGTCCACGCGCACGCCGTCGACATCGCTGACGCGCTCACTGGCGAAGGCCGCCTTGACCTTGGCAAGCGCAGGCCCGACCACGGCCATGCCACCGACCGAGGCCAGCTCCATCTTGCGCTTGATCATCGCGTAGCGGGGGGGCGACGCCACGATCGCCGAGAGCGGCTTGCCTTCGTGCGCCAGCAGTTCGAGAACGAGCGCCATCGCGCTGAGCGAGTCGCGCACCCAGCACACGCTAGGCAGGATCACGCCGCCGTTGCCCTCGCCGCCGAAGATGCCGCCGCTCGATCGCAGGCCCGCCACCACGTTCGCCTCGCCCACGGCGGTACGCACCACGCGCGAGCCCGGGAAGCGCGCCGCGACGTCATCGATCATGCGGCTGGTCGACAGGTTCGCGGCGAGCGCGCCGCCGCCCGTGCGCTGCAGGATGCGCAGCGCGGCCAGCACCAGCGTGCACTCCTCGCCGATGAATCGGCCGGTCTCGTCCACGATCGCCAGGCGATCCGCGTCTGGATCCTGCGCGAAGCCGCATGCTGCACCGGGGGTGCTGCCCGTGGTCCGCGCCAGCTCGACCAGGTTCTGCACGAGCGGTTCCGGCGTGTGCCCGAAGACCCCGGTCGGCTCGCCGAAGAGATGCGTGACCCGGCAGCCAAGCGCCTCGAGCAGCATGCGGCCGCCCTCGCATCCGCTGCCGTTCACGCTGTCGAGGACGACGGCGAACTGCCTCGACCGGATCGCGTCGGCGTCGACCTGCGCGAGCACGCGGTTGCAGTGCACCCGCGCCGACGTGTGATCCTGCGTCACGCGACCGGTCTCGAGTGGTCCGCACCAATCGATGCGACGCTGCTTGAACCGATCGACGATCTCCTTCGCGATCGCCGGCGGGGGCGCAAGGCCGTCACCGTCCAGGCACTTGATGCCGTTCCATTCGATGGGGTTGTGGCTCGCCGTGATGGCGAGCCCGCCATCGGCGCGGTGGTGGCTGATCATCACGCCGACCGACGGCGTCATGGCCACGCCGAGCTCGATCACGTCGCAGCCCGTGGCCGTCAGGCCGCCGATCGCCGCGGCCGCAAGCGGCGGTCCGCTGATGCGTCCATCAAGCCCCACGGCCACGCGAGGTCGCGCCTTGCCGGTGGTCGCGCGGAGGAAGGACCCGAACGCGCCCGCATAGGCGGCGGCGACCTCGGGGGTCATGGTCGTGCCGACGATGCCTCGGGCACCGCTCACGCTCAGCATCAAGGGGGCTTCGTGCGCTGTCATGGTGCCGGACTCTAGCGAACGCAGCACGACACGGGCGCCGCAGATGCGCTGGGAACCGCACGGAATGCAAAGGCCGCATCGCTATACTCGCTCGATTCCATGTTCGAACTGAGCGTCCAGCGGGTGTTTTCGGCAGCGCATGCGATCGTCATGCGCGGCGAGCGTGAACCGCTGCATGGCCACGACTGGAACCTCGAACTCGTGGTCACGGCCGATGGCCTCGATGATGACGGCCTGCTGTGCGACTTCCACGCCGTGCAGGCCGTCGTCGATGACGTCATCCGACCGTTCCAGAGCAGCAACCTGAACCAGACGCCGCCGTTCGATCGGGTCAACCCGTCCGCGGAGCTCGTCGCCAAGCACATCGCCGAGGCGACTGCTGCGCGGCTGCCCGCCGGCGTGCGCGTGGTGCGCGTGCGCCTGACCGAGGCGCCCGGCTGCGCCGCCCACTACCACCCAAGGCACGACTGACATGCCCACCACCCGCAAGAAGCCGGCATCGGCAGGCCCGCCGATCCTCACGAGCCCCGAACGGTTCCTTTGCCGCGACCTCGCGTGGCTCGAGTTCAACCGGCGCGTGCTGCATATGGCGCTCGATGCCCGCACGCCGCTGCTTGAGCGCGTGCGTTTCCTCACGATCTATTCCAACAACCTCGACGAGTTCTTCATGAAGCGCGTGGGCGGCATCCGCCACGCCGTCGAGACCGGCGAGACGCAACCCGCCTACGAGCCGCTCACGCCCGCGACCCTGCTCCATGCGGTGCGTGAGAAGGTGCACGAGCTCTCGCGCCAGCAGAGTTCGTGCTGGCGGGACATGGTCCGCCCCGCGCTGCGCGAGTCCGGCATCCGCGTGATGTCGTGGGAAGAGCTCGATGCCATGGAGCGGGCCCAGGCCGAGGCCTGGTTCCGCCGAACGGTCTTCCCGATCCTCACGCCGCTGGCGATCGACTCCGGGCACCGTTTCCCGTTCATCTCGAACATGAGCGTGTCGCTGGGGCTGGTGCTGCGCCGCCCCGGCGAGAACGAGGCCCTCTTCGCGCGCGTGAAGGTGCCGGACGTTCCCACGCGCCTCTACGAACTCGAGCCCGGCCGCCGCTACGTGCCCGTGCTCGACATCATCCGGCACAACCTCGATGACCTCTTTCCGGGCATGGAGATCCTGCAGGTCATGCCGTTCCGTGTCACGCGCGACGCCGAGCTCGAGACCGACCAGAGCGATCCCGAGGACCTGCTGCAGGCGGTCGAGCAGAAGCTCAAGAAGCGTCGCTTCGCGGAAGTGGTGCGGCTCGAGGTGGTGCCCGGCGCCAGCCCGCGCATCCTGCGCTTCCTCATGGAGGAACTGCAGCTCGGTCCCGAGGATATCTACGAGGTCGACGGCCTCATCGACTACGGCATGCTCAACGCCGTAGCGGACCTTGACCTCCCTCAGCACAAGTTCAGCAAGTGGTCGCCGCTCCCGCCGGCCGGCCTCGAGGATGACGAAGCCGACATCTTCGCCCGCATCCGCCAGGGCGATCTGCTGCTGCACCATCCGTACGAGAGCTTCAACGACAGCGTCGAGCGGTTCATCGAGCAGGCTTCGCGCGATCCGAAGGTCCTGTGCATCAAGCAGAGCCTGTACCGCACGAGCGGAGACAGCCCATTCATCGCCAGCCTGATCCGCGCCGCCGAGGCCGGCAAGCAGGTCGCGGTGCTCGTCGAGGTGCGCGCCCGCTTCGACGAGGCCCGCAACATCGAGTGGGCGAAGAAGCTCGAGCAGGCGGGCGTGCACGTGGCGTACGGGGTGATCGGCCTGAAGACCCACACGAAGACGAGCCTCGTCGTGCGCCAGGAAGGCCAGTCGATCCGCTGCTACGGCCACATCGGCACGGGCAACTACAACAGCAAGACCGCAAGGCTCTACGAGGACCTTGGCATCCTGACCTGCGATCCCGCGATCACCGAGGACCTGGTCGGGCTCTTCAACTACATGACGGGGCGCTCGCTGCAGGCGCAGTTCCACAAGCTCCTGGTCGCGCCGACCACGATGAAGCGCTCGTTCCTCGACCTGATCGAGCGCGAGGTCGCCATCCAGCAGAAGGGCGGCACCGGGCGGATCATCGCGAAGATGAACCAGCTCGAGGACCGCACCGTGATGGATGCGCTCTACGCCGCCGGTCGCGCCGGAGTGCAGGTCGATCTGGTCGTGCGCGGCTTCTGCTGCCTGCGCCCGGGCGTCGACGGCCTCTCCCCAAACGTTCGCGTGCGTTCGATCATCGGTCGCTTCCTCGAGCACAGCCGCATCTTCTACTTCGGAGGCGGCCACGCGGATCCGCTCAAGGGGCACTACTTCATCGGCAGCGCCGACTGGATGTACCGCAACCTCAACACCCGCGTCGAGGCGGCCACGCCGATCGAGCTCCCGGCGCACCGCCGGCATCTCTGGAAGATCCTGTCGTACTGCCTCGAGGACCGCAGGCAGTCGTGGATGATGCGGCCCGATGGCGTGTTCGATCCGGTGTCCCACGATGGCGTGGATGCGGGGGATCCATCCATGCTCGGGCTCCACCAGCGGCTCATGGACGACGCTCGTGCCGAGTTCATGCGTCGTCACGGCGGTGACGAACGCACCAGTCCCTGAACGATCGGCACTGCGCGCGCGGCGGTTGGACCTGCGCGTGCGATGGCTGCGCGCGACCGTGGATCCTCAGCGCGCGGGCACCTTCAGGTCAGGCATGGTTCCGTCGACGGCCGTCGGTGCCGGTGCGTCGCCGGCCGCCTTGATCGTCGGCGTGCCTGCGAACGACACGCTGGGCCGGCTGAAGCCTGAGTCGAAGAGGATGTCGTTCAGTCGACCCGGTGCGACGTAGGAGAGTTCGCCGCTCACGGACCACGCGCCGACCGATGACGGCAGGACCACGGGGAGCGATTCCTGGATCATCTCGCGCGGGGGCACGGTCCGTGTGGCGACCCACTCGATCCGGCGGCCGCCAGCATCGAGCGTCCAGCCATCGAGCACGAGTTGGGCATCCTTCGGGTTGTGCACGCGAACGACGAGCGCCCACTCCTGCTCAGTGCCGATCGTGGCGACGGGGACGGCCTCCACGATCTCGACTCGGGGTGCCGTGCCACAGGCGGCCAGGAGCACGGGAACGGCCATCGCATGGCGGGCGGTCAGTCGCATGCAGGAGACTCTACACGCGGCGCCCGAGCGCACGGGGCGTACCATCGACTCATGCATCGTGGACGTGCGTCGATCCTTGCCGCGTGCTTCGCGGTGGCCACGGCGGCCAGCCGCGCCACGCACGCCCAGCAGTCCGTGATCATTCCGACCGTGGCGGATTCGCCGACGGCCGCGGAGCTCCTGCTGCGTGCCGACGAGCAGGCGTCGACCAATCCCGGCGAGAGCGCGCGCTTGGCCGCAGAGCTCCTCCGTGACCTCGCCGACAAGCTCGTGCAGACCAAGCAGCCCGGCGTCTACCAGGGCGTGGCCGATCAGGTCGCGGCGCTGCTGGCGTCCCAGCCCGCGGTGCTCGAGCGGTACCGCAACGAGGTCAGCGCGCAGGCGCGGGAGTGGTTGGCGCAGGAGCGATGGATCGAGGTGGCCACGCGCTTCGCTGCCACCGATGCCGGGCTGCACGCCATGCTGCGGCTGGCTGGCCGCGCGCTCCAAGAGGCTCGCGCCGACGAAGCCATCGCGTGGCTGCGTCGGGCATCGATGCACCCTTCGGCTGCGCTCGATCCTGCACCGCGCCATGCGCTCGAGGCGCTGGCGGCGTGGACGGCAGGGGACCGCACCGCGTGGATCGCATCGTCGGCGGACCTCGCGGCCGTGCCGGGCGTGGCGCCGTCGCTCGTCGAGGCGATCCGTGCCATGGGTGAGCCGAGCGCGCGTGCACAGCGTGTCGTGCTCGGCGAGATCGCGCCTGACACGGCGGCGCAGGTCCCCGCGATGCCATGGATCGAGGCCTGGTCCGCACCGTTGACGTGGTCGCCCGCGTCGATCCGCAACCAGGGCATCGTGCCGGTCGAGGACATGCTCGGTCGTGAGGACACCGGCCGGGCTGCACGCAGCCGGCTGCACACGGTGGTGCCGATCATCGACC
>JASGCG010000242.1 GCA_030054235.1 Bacteroidia bacterium | reverse complement strand
CCGAGAGGCCCGAGGCGAGGATCTTGGCCTTGAGCGCGGCGATGTCGGCTGCACCGATGGTCGGATGCGTGGCGGCCGGGACCGGATCCTGCCACACGAGCACTTCGCTCGGTACGAGCTTGCCCAGGTAGCGCGAGCGCGGCCCCATGTCGCGGTGCGTGAGCTTGAACCACGCGCGCGCGAACGCATCGGCGAACGCCTTGGGATCCTTGTGGAAGCGGCGCGAGACCTTCTCGTAGGCGGGGTCCATGCGGAGCGCCAGGTCGGTCGTCAGCATCATGACGGTCACGCGCTTGCTGGCGTCTTCAGCATCGGGCGCCGTGACCTGCGGCCCGTTGGCGAGCGTGCCCTGCGGCACCCACTGCCATGCACCGGCGGGACTCTTGGTCAGCTCCCACTCGTTGCCGAAGAGCGTGTCGAAGTAGCCGTTGTCCCACGTGGTCGGGTTCGGCGTCCAGGCGCCTTCGAGGCCGCTGGTGATGGTGTCACGGCCGTGGCCCGAACCGAACGAGCTCCGCCACCCGAAGCCCATCTCCTGCAGCGGCGCCGCTTCGGGATCCGGGCCAACGTACTTCGCTGGGTCGGCCGCGCCGTGCGACTTGCCGAAGGTGTGACCGCCGGCGATCAGCGCCACGGTTTCTTCGTCGTTCATCGCCATGCGCGCGAAGGTCTCGCGGATGTCGCGCGCCGACGCGATGGGATCGGGCTTGCCGTTGGGGCCTTCCGGGTTCACGTAGATCAGGCCCATCTGCACCGCCGCGAGGTTGCTCTCGAGCACGCGGTCGCCCTGGTAGCGCTCATCGCCAAGCCACGTCCGCTCGCTGCCCCAGTAGGTGGTGTCGGGCTCCCACACGTCGGCGCGGCCACCGCCGAAGCCGAAGGTCTTGAAGCCCATCGACTCGAGCGCCGCGTTGCCTGCCAGGATCATCAGGTCCGCCCACGAGAGCTTCTGGCCGTACTTCTGCTTGATCGGCCAGAGCAGGCGGCGCGCCTTGTCCAGGTTGACGTTGTCGGGCCAGCTGTTGAGCGGCGCGAAGCGCTGCAGGCCCGCACCGCCGCCGCCGCGACCATCGCTCGTGCGGTAGGTGCCAGCGCTGTGCCAGGCCATGCGGATCATGAACGGCCCGTAGTGGCCGTAATCGGCCGGCCACCACGGCTGCGAGTCGGTCATGAGCACCTTGAGGTCGGCCATCACGGCATCGAGGTCCAGCTGCTTGAAGGCCTTGGCGTACTGGAACCCGGCGCCCATCGGATCGGACTTCGAGGAGTTGCGCGCGAGCACCGACAGATCGAGCTCGCTCGGCCACCAATCACGGTTGGTGGGACCTTGTGCGGTGTTCTTGACGAATCCGCCCGCGAAGGGGCACTTGCTCGGTGCAGTCATGGTGGTCATGGTGCGGATCTCCTGGGAAGGTGCGGACCGGAAGGGTAGCCGTGCACGAACGCGAGTGCAGCACCCGCTGCCGAGGTTGAATCACTTGTTGACGCCGGCCAGATCGAGGACGAACGCCTGCTCGCGGGCGACCCGACCCAATCGATCGAAACGCCCAGTGCGCCCACCGTGGCCGGCGGCCATTTCGATGTCGAAGATCAACGGCTCTTGGTTCGTCTTGAGACGGCGCAGCCTCGCCACGAACTTGGCGGGCTCGAAGTAGCCGACCTGCGAATCCCAGAGCCCGGTCGTCACGAGCATGGCGGGATACGGCTTGGCGGCGATGTTGTCGTAGGGCGAATACGACAGGATGTACTCGTAGGCCTCGCGCGACTCGATCGGATTGCCCCACTGCGACCACTCGTTCGTCGTCAGCGGGATCGATGGATCGAGCATGGTCGTCAAGGCATCGACGAAGGGAACCCCGAGGATGATGCCGCGGTAGCGATCCCCTGCCATGTTGGCGACCGCGCCCATCAGCAGTCCACCGGCCGATCCACCGCTGGCGAAGACCCGCTTGGCATCGACCCACCGTTCACGCACGAGCCAGTCGGTGGCATCGATGAAATCGTTGAAGGTGTTGCGCTTCCTGAGCAGGCGGCCATCCTCGTACCAGTCCTGGCCCAGATCGGAGCCGCCGCGCACATGCACCGTGACGAGCGCAAAGCCCCGGTCCATGAGCGACACGCCCGGCAGGTCGAATCGGGCATCGCTCGCGTAGCCGTATGCACCGTAGGCCTCGAGCAAGGCCGGATGCGCGCCGTCGTGCGCCCATGCATCGCTTCGCCAGGCGATCGAGATGGGAATGCGCTTGCCATCACGGCTCGGCGCCCAGAGGCGTGCACTGGCATAGCGCGACCGGTCGTAGCCGCGCACCGTGCGTTCCTTGCGCACCTGCTGCGCGCCGGTGGCGAGGTCGACATCGATCGTGCGCTGCGGCGTGATCATCGAGCCGTACTCCACGCGAACCCAGCGATTCGCAGGATCCGGGTTGTCGCCCAAGGTCATCGTGCAGGCGGCTTCATCGGTCGCGATCAGCCGGCCCTCGCCACCCGACCACGGCACGATGCGCACGCGGGCGTTGGCGTCGACGCGTTCGGCCACCGCCACGCCCTGCTCAAGGAGCGAGGCATCGTCGATCGCGGCATCGGCGCGGTGCGGCACGAGCTCGCGCCAGCGCGCGGGTTCAGCGAGCTCTGCATCGCTCGCCAAGGCGATGCGGAAGTTGCGGGCATTGAGGTTCGTGCGGATGAGCCAGGTCCCGTTCAGCCGATCGGCATAGTGACGCACGCCGGCCGTGCGCGGCAGCGCAACACTCGGCGCATCCGCTGGGCTGGCCAGCGGCACGGTGCGCAGTTCGTTGGTGTCGTAACCCTCCATCTGGATCCGAAGCAGCGTGCGGCAGCGCGAGGCATCGATCGACGTGAACAGCGTTTCGTCCGCTTCCTTGTAGACGATCGAGTCGCTCGACGGATCCGTCCCGAGCACGTGACGGCAGACCGGGCCGCTCTGCAGCAGCACGGGATCCTGCCGCATGTAGAAGATGCTCTTCCCGTCAGCCGCCCAGACAACCGATTCGAGCGTGCCCGGGATGCGATCGGCAAGATCCTTGCCGGTCGACAAGTCGCGCATGCGCAACTCGTGACCACGGCGACCCACGGTGTCCTCGGTCCAGGCGACGAGCGAACCATCGTGGCTCACTTCGACGTCGCCCACACGGAAGTACGCGTGGCCCTTCGCGAGTTCATTGCCATCGAGCATGACCTGCCCGGCGCCATCGTCGCGCGAGCGCATCCAACGCTGCTGCTCATCGCCCGGCGAGAACGCGGTCCACGTCCACCAACCGTGATCGAACTGACGCGGCGTCGTGTCGTCCTCGGCGATGCGAGCCCGGAACTCACCGGCGAGTCGATCCTGCAGCGGCGCCAGGCGCGCGAACATGGCCTCGGTATGGGCCTGCTCGGCCCGCAGGTACCCCATCACCTCGTCGCTCTTGCGCTCAGGGTGGTCGTCGCGCAGCCAGTAGTACTCATCGCTGCGCTTGCCGTGGGGACTCTCGACAACGGTCACGCGCTCGAGGGCGATCGGAGCTTGCGGGCGGTGCTCACAGCCGAGCAGGCCGAAGATTGCGATCCCGATGACGACCGAGGCGATTCGCACGCAGTTCATGGCTGGGGACTATAGGTGGCACCGACCGATGGACCCGACCAGGCCCCAGACCGGTGATCCGGGGTC
>JASGCG010000241.1 GCA_030054235.1 Bacteroidia bacterium | reverse complement strand
TGGTCGATCGCGTGCCTCGCCGCCGAGGCAGGCCTGGCGTGCATGGTCGCGCTGGGCCTGCGCCGCGCCTTTGCCGTGCTCGGCCGGCGCAGCCGGACCTACCGCGAAGCGCACTTGGCGCGCCAGGACCTTGACCTCCTTGGCTTGGCAGGCTTGGTGCTCCTGGCGTTGGCCACCGCCGAGGCGGTCTTCATCCACCGACAGCACTTCGACTGGGTGGAGATGGGGCGGGTCATGATGCTGGTCGTCGGCGGACTGCTGACCTTGGGCATGCTGTACCTGGCCGCCAATTCGATCTGGGTTGCCCGCAGCTTGATGGCCCTCCAGCTGCCCCTGCATGAAGTCCTGGCCGAGGATCCGCAGTCCGAGTGACCGCTGCCGACTTGGCAGCGGAGCGGAGATGCGAGCCCTTCCTTCGCAGTGGCCAATAATAAAGGCTCTCAGAAGCCCATTTTGTCGTCTGGACCCCATCGGCCAACCCGAATTCGTGCCAATTGGCACGCAGATTGCCTAGCAGAGCCCGTCGCGGGCGAGCCCGCGCACAGACCACCCAACTGGAGACTTTGCATCATGGCAGCGAAAGAACTGACCTTTGACGTCGACGCCCGCAAGCGCCTTCTCGCCGGCGTCGAGAAACTCGCCTCGGCCGTCAAGAGCACCCTTGGCCCCCGTGGCCGCAACGCGGTCCTCGACAAGAGCTGGGGCGGCCCGACCGTCACCAAGGATGGCGTCAGCGTGG
This sequence comes from Bacteroidia bacterium, assembly GCA_030054235.1. Lineage (GTDB taxonomy): Bacteria > Planctomycetota > Phycisphaerae > Phycisphaerales > SM1A02 > SYIB01. The sequence continues at coordinate 2,930 of JASGCG010000241.1, read as the reverse complement.
CCGAGGAAATCGAGCTCCGCTGCAAGGTCGAGAACATGGGCGCCAAGCTCGTGAAGGAAGCCGCCAGCAAGACCAGCGATGACGCGGGCGACGGCACCACCACCGCCACGGTCCTCGCCGAGGCTCTCTTCCGCTGCGGCCTCCGCTACGTGGCCGCCGGCGCCGATGCCAACTCCGTCGCGCGCGGCATGCGCAAGGCCGTCAGCAGCGTCACCGAGACGATCCGCGACATGGCCAAGCCGGTCAGCTCGATCAAGGGCGGCATCGCCGCCGTCGCCGCGATCAGCGCGAACAACGATGAAGAGGTCGGCGACATCATGGCCGATGCCTTTGAGAAGGTTGGCAAGGACGGCGTCATCACGGTCGAGGAAGGCAAGGGCCTCGAGACCTACGTCGACGTCGTCGAAGGCATGCAGTTCGACCGCGGCTACCTGAGCCCGAACTTCGTGACCAACGTCGAGAAGATGACCGCCACGCTCGACAAGGCGCTCGTGCTGGTCTACGAGGACAAGATCGACTCGATCACCAAGCTCGTTCCCTTCCTCGAGAAGGTCGTCGCCGCCAAGCGTCCCCTGCTCATCATCGCCGAGGACGTCACCGGCGAGGCACTGAGCGCGCTGGTCATCAACAAGATGCGCGGCGTCCTGAACGTCTGCGCCGTCAAGGCACCCGGCTACGGCGATCGCCGCAAGGCCATGCTCGAGGACATCGCGATCCTCACCGGCGGCACCGCGATCATGAAGGACCTCGGCATCGAGCTCGACAAGATCGAGATCAAGCAGCTCGGCCAGGCCAAGAAGCTCGAGATCACCAGCGAGAACACGACCATCGTCGAAGGCGCCGGCAGCACCAAGGCCATCGAGGGCCGCTGCACGCAGATCCGCGCCGAGATCGAGCGCACCGACAGCGATTACGACCGCGAGAAGCTCCAGGAACGCCTGGCCAAGCTCGCCGGCGGCGTCGCGCAGATCAAGGTCGGCGCGCACAGCGAGACTGAGCTCAAGGAGAAGAAGGGCCGCATCGAGGATGCACTGCACGCCACGCGCGCCGCAGTGGCCGAGGGCGTCGTGGCTGGCGGCGGCACGAGCTTCGTGCGTGCCGTCCCCACCCTGAAGAAGCTGCGTGACTCGCTCGAGGGCGACGAGGCGTTCGGCGTCGATGCCGTGCGCGAAGCGCTCGTGGTGCCGCTGCGCACCATCGCCGACAACGCCGGCGAGAAGGGCTCCGTCGTCGTCGCCAAGGTCACCGAGATGAAGGGCACCGAAGGCTTCAACGCCCTCACCCGCACCTACGGCTGCCTGCTCAAGGACGGCGTGCTCACGCCGGCCAAGGTCGATCGCACCGCGCTGCAGAACGCAGCAAGCGTGGCGAGCCTCCTGCTCGTGACCGACTGCATCATCGTCGAGGCCCCCAAGCCCAAGGACGAAGGCGCCGGCCACGATCACGGCCATGACCACGATCACGGCGGCGGCATGGGCTTCTGAGCCCCGATCCCGTCACCATCCATCACCAGAACACCTCACGACACCACCGCAAGGAGCACACCATCATGTCCACCGTCCGTCCGCTCGAAGACCGACTCGTCGTCAAGCCCCTCGATGCCGAAACCAAGACCGCCAGCGGCCTCTTCCTTCCTGAGAGCGCCAAGGAGCGCCCCATGCAGGGCAAGGTCGTCTCGATCGGCCCGGGCAAGCTGCTCGACTCGGGCGAGCGCATGCAGCCCGGCGTCAAGAAGGGCGACACCGTCCTCTTCGGCAAGTACGCCGGCACCGAGGTCGAGATCAAGAACGTCAAGCACCTGATCATCCGCGAGAGCGAACTGCTCGGCGTGATCGAAGGCTGAACCAGCCGCAACCCAAAGGAACCCAGACATGGCACAGAAGCAGATGAAGTTCTCCTCGGCCGCGCACGCCGAACTCAAGCAAGGCGTCGATGCGATCGCCCAGGCCGTCGCCGTCACCATGGGCCCCACCGGCCGCAACGTGGTGATCCAGAAGTCCTTCGGCAACCCGCACGTCACCAAGGACGGCGTGAGCGTGGCCAAGGAAGTCGACCTGCCGGGCCCGTTCCAGAACATGGGCGCCAAGCTCGTGCAGCAGGTCGCCAAGAAGACCGCCGACGTCGCCGGTGACGGCACCACCGCCGCCACCGTGCTGACCGCCGCGATCTTCAACGGCGGCCTCAAGTTCATCGCCAGCGGCGCCAACGCCGTGGCCGTCCAGCGCGGCATCAACGCCGCCGCCCGTGCCGCGGCCGATGCGATCACCGCCTCGGCCCAGAAGGTGCGCGGCAAGGCTGACCTGCAGAAGGTCGCCACCGTCAGCGCCAACCACGACACCGAGATCGGCGTGCTGATCGCCGAGGCGATCGACAAGGTCGGCGCCGAGGGCGTGGTCGAGGTCGAGGAAGGCAAGTCCGCCAGCACCACGCTCGACTACGTCGAGGGCATGGCCTTCGACAAGGGCTACCTGTCGCCGTACTTCATGACCGACCCGAAGAAGGCCGAGTGCGTGCTCGAGAACGCCTACGTGCTGGTCTACGAGAAGAAGATCTCGAACCTGCCCGACCTGCTTCCGCTGCTCAACAAGATCGCGACCGATGGCAAGCCCCTGCTGATCATCGCCGAGGAAGTCGAGAACGAGGCCCTCGCGGCGCTCGTCGTCAACCGCCTGCGCGGCGTGCTCCAGGTCTGCGCGGTCAAGGCCCCCGGCTTCGGTGACCGCCGCAAGGCCATGCTCGGCGACATCGCCGTGCTGACCGGTGGCCAGTTCATCAGCGAGGACCTCGGTCGCAACCTGGCCGACATCACGCTGTCCGAACTCGGCAAGGCGCGCCGCATCGTGGTGACCAAGGACGACACCACCGTCGTCGAAGGCGCCGGCAAAAAGAAGGAACTCGAGGCCCGCGTCGCGCAGATCGATGCGCTCTTC
>JASGCG010000240.1 GCA_030054235.1 Bacteroidia bacterium | reverse complement strand
CCGGCAGGCTCGGGCGCGATCGACCAGACCTGTGAGAACGCTCCTGCGATGAACGCCTCCGACGCGCCATCACGCACACGCAAGCGCTCGATGACCTCGGTCCATCCGCCCACCAGCATGCTCCGGCCATCGGGCGTGAAGCACACTGCACGCGCGCCGTTGCGCCCGCTCGTGCTCGCCCACTGCACCGCACCATCCACCGCTGAAAGCAGGGCCACCGTTTGCCCTCCGACGGCAGCCACCATCGACCCATCGGGCGAGAAGCACGTGCCGATGACCTCGGGCGCCCCCGGCACGCGCACCGTCCAGCGCACGCTGCCCTGTCGGTCCATCACGCTCACGTGACCTGCCATGTCCCCAAGCGCCACGAGCGTGCCATCGGGCGAGATCGACAGCTCACGCGCCACGGCCGGAAGCTTGGGCGCGAGCCGCGCTGACTCAGCCAGCGTGGTGCACTCCAGCTCCTGCACGTACTCCTCGCGCAGCACGAACACGCTGCGCCGATCGGGCAGCGGCGCCAGGTCGTGCGCACCATCGATCGCGAGCCGGGCGCGCTCGATGCCTGAAGCGTCGTAGGAAACCACCGCCGTCGTGTGCAACACACCCACGGCGCCGCCATCGGCCGAGCCGGCCACGCGCCATGCCATCCCATCGGGTGTGGATGCGGCCCATCGCTGGCGACCGGTCGATGGATCGATGCACTGGAAGCCCGCGCTGGACGCCGCCAGCACACGGCCATCCCCGGTCCAGTCGACGCCATAGACCTGCCCCAGTGCAGGGGACGACCACATCGACTGATCGCACCGCGCCGCAAGATGCCGCCACTCCCAGCCGCGGCGCGCTGGATCGGCGCTCATGAGCATGTCATGCGCAGCACCGGCATCGGCGCGTTCCAGCATGCCCCATGCTGCCCAGATCGCATTGGAGTAGGCAGCGCGACTGGCGCGCTCGAGTGCCAGCGACGTGAGCACCAGCGCCGCAATACCGACCCCAGCCACCGAGGCCGCCGTACCCACCAGCACGCGATGCCGACGCATGAAGCGCAGGCCCGCACGCCATGAAGAATCAGGCCGCGCGTGCGTGGCGTGGCCAGCCAGCAGCCGCCGCACATCGTCGCCAAACTCACGCGCACTCGCGTATCGCTCGGCGGGATCCGTGGCCAGGGCCTTGGCGACGACCTCATCGATCCCGGTGGGCATCGTGCGCAGGAAGGCCGCTCCACGCGCCTCGGCTGCAGCACTCACCCGCACCGGTCGGTCGTGCAGCAGCCGCTCCACATGCTCGGCGAGGCCCCTGCCTTCGACGGCAAATGGCGGCTGGCCGCAGAGCACGTCGTGCAGCAGTGCACCGAGCCCCCACACATCGCTGCGCGTGTCCACCGCCTCGCCTCGCGCCTGCTCGGGGCTCATGTAGGCCAGCGTGCCCATCGGCGCGTCGGTTGCCGCCGTCACCGATGGATTCGTCACCGCGGCGATCCCGAAATCGATCACGCGCGGCACACCATCCTCGCCCACGATGACGTTGCCCGGCTTGAGGTCGCGATGGATCACGCCTGCGCGGTGCGCATGATCGATGGCCTCGGCCACCATCGACACCAGCTCGATGCGCGCGCGGGCATCAAGACCCGCACGATCGGCCCATCGCGTGAGCGGCAGCGCACCATCCACCAATTCCATCACGATGTACGGGGACTCGTGCTCGGCGTCGACCGACAGGCGTTCGGCGCCGGCCGCATAGACCCGGGCGATGCTCGGGTGCTCGAGCCGCGCCAGGGCCTCGGCCTCGACGCGGAGCCGGCGCCGCGCCGAATCGCCCAACCGTTCGCGGCGCACGATCTTGAGCGCCACGCGCCTGCGGGGAAAGTCCTGCACCGCGGCGTACACCGCGCTCATGCCGCCGTACCCGATCAGCCGCTCCACGGTGCACCCGGCAACGAACGCACCAACCAGGCTGCTCGGGATCGATCCTGTGGGTTCATCCAAACCCATGAAGCCTGTCCGGCCATGGTGCTGGAGCAGGCTCTCCACTTCATCCACGATGTCCGGCTGCTCGCTGCGCAGTCGCTCAAGCCACGCGCGGCGGGTCAGGGCGTCGAGACCCACCACATGCGCGAACGCATCTTGGATCCGATCCCCGCGCGGCTGGGCCTGGTCGCCGAACGTGCCCACCGACTCAACCGCCTCGTTCGATCCAGCGACGCAACCACGCGCGCGCGAAGGCCAGGTCCTTCTCGACCGTGCTCAGGCTCACGCCGACGATCTCGCTGATGAGCGCGACATCGCAGGACTCCATGTAGCGCAGGCGAGAGACCTCGGCCGCGCGTGGATACTCACGCGAGAGAGCAGCCAGCGCACCCCCCAGGTTCAGGCGCTCTTCGCTGCTTGCCGGCTGCCCGGCGCGATCGTGCAGCGTGCGTGCAACGAAGGTCAGGGGAACCGGTGCCTCGCCGCTGCCGCGCTTGAGCGCCTTGCGCAGACGTGCCAAGTCGATCAGCTGCTGACGGACCGCGTGGCTGACTGCACCGAAGAAGTGCTTGCGGCTGTCCCAGCGGATCGGCGGCGATCGACCGATGCGGATGAACACCTCGCTCACCAAGCCCGTGGGGTGCAGGTCGCCCAAGGCCGCCTGCGCCGCCGTCTCTCCGCGCAACGCAGTGGCCGCGATCTCACGCACCTTTGGATAGACGAACGACCAAGCTCGTGCGGCCGCGGCATCGTTCCCGGCCAAAGACTCGTTCAGGAGCTGCGTGAGGGGCGCGTCCATCGACGAATGATGGTAAGGATCCTGACGTCCTACCGCCGGATGCCCCATAATTTTCCGAATACCCAAGTTTTTAGTACGGGTCAGTACGCCGATGACGCTTGATCCGGGGCAGTTGGTGCGCTGGCAAGCAACTGCGCCGGCAAGCGAGCTGGCAGCAAAGTTCACTTCGCCCGAAGCCTGAGCACGCCGTCGGCGTCGCCGGCATCGAGCGCAGCAAGGAACGGCTGCGCCATGCGCTCGGTCGCCGCAGCGCCGGCAGCGCGTGACCAGGCTTCGCTGGCTGCAGCGACCTGCCCCTGCGAAAAGGCCTCGACCGCAGCCTCAACCGCCGCGCGCTCCGCCCCATCCAGCCCGGGGGCGGATGTCCAGAGCTCGACCGGCACCGACTGCCCCACCACGACCACGCGGCCCAGCCGCAGCATGCCCGGCAGGCCTGTGGCGCGCGCGCCCTCGGCAATCGTGGCGTCCATCAGCACGCCCGTCCCGAACTGCTTGTTCGCACTCTCAAGCCGCGCGGCCAGGTTCACCACGTCGCCGATCGCCGTGTAGTCGTTCAGCCGCGGCGGCGCGCCGCAGTCGCCCACGATCGCCTTGCCCATCGACAGGCCAATGCGCAGCGACAGGCCCTCCATGCCTGGCTGGCGACAGATCTCGGCCATGCGTTCCTGGCAGCGCACCGCGGCGCGGGCCGCGCGCTCCGCTTGGTCCGGTTGCGGCTCGAAGGCGCTCCAGAACGCCATGAGCCCATCGCCCAGGAACTTGTTGACGTAGCCACCCGTGGCGATGACCTCGTCGGTCATGGCACCCATGACTTGGTTCAGCGTGGAGACCGCGCCAGCGCCGCCAAGCCGCTCGGCAATCGTCGTGAATCCTGCCAGGTCGCAGAACATCACGGCGATCACGCGCTCCTCGCCGC
>JASGCG010000239.1 GCA_030054235.1 Bacteroidia bacterium | reverse complement strand
GCTACGTCGGCGATGAGACGCCTGTCCACACCGTCACGCTGTCGAGTGCCTACTACCTCGGTCGTTACGAAGTCACGCAAGCGCAGTGGCAGGCTCGGATGGGCTCGAATCCCAGTCAGTTCACGACTGCAACCACAGAAGTGCCGGCCGCCCAGGTTCCCAACCGGCCGGTCGAGACCGTGACTTGGACTGCAATCCAGGATTTCCTGTCGCAGACCGGCATGCGCCTGCCGACCGAAGCCGAATGGGAGTACAGCTACCGAGCAGGGACCACGACGGCGTTCCATGGCTTCACGGGCCACCAGAGCGGCACGAACGATGACAGCCTGCTTGGCAACATCGCATGGTTCGCCGGCAACTCGACCACCCAGACTCGGCCCGTGGGCGGAAAGTCCGGCAACGGCTTTGGACTGCATGACATGTCCGGCAATGTTTGGGAGTGGGTCAACGACCGATACGAACTGGCTTACTACGCCGTCAGCCCTGAGATCAACCCGCCTGGACCATCGACCGGCACGAACCGCGTGTATCGAGGCGGGGGCTGGTTCGACGAGTCATACTCGTGTCGTTCGTCAGTTCGGTACTACGCGGAACCGCTTCGCGCCAGACCGGATGTCGGGTTCCGCGTCGCCAGGAATCCGTAGCGCCCCGCTGGGCGATCAGCCATCCGGTGAGCCCCCGCGATGGCTTCGTGCTCGCGGCAGCCCCCGCAGCACGAAGGAACATGTCCTGACACGTTCGATCCGTGGTGCACGCGGTCAGAAGTCGTCGTGGCGGCGGCGCAGCCGGAACAGGTTGCGGCCCTCTTCGGGATCCCAGAGGCACCAGCCCATCTCGCCCGCAATGCGCAGCATCACGGGCCACGAGATGGCTTCGTCGCTCACGCGCAGCACGGCGAAGTCGAGCACGCCGTCGCCTTCGGGAAGGCTGATCTCGATGCCCGGGCCGTAGAGCGTGCAGCTGCCGGGCGCGTCGGGTGACGTGTTCAGCTGGGACAAGCCACGAAGCACGGCAGCGCGCTCGCCGATCGGCAGGCGCGGGATCTCCCCATCGGGATCAAGGTCCGCGATGTCCTCGGGAAGGCCGTAGATGTAGTACGAGCGCGGCACGCAGCGTGATCCTAACGGAGCGTCTCGCACACCGCGTCGACCAGTCGCTCGAGCGGAACCGGCTTGTTGAAGTACGCGCTCGCACCGAGTGCGGTCGCAAACTCGCGGTGACGCCGCCCTTGGTTCGCCGTGACCATGACCACGGGGGGGCGCGTGGCCGCCGCTCCGAGCCGCTCCAGGATCGCCAGGCCCGACAGCTGCGGCAGCATCATGTCGAGCACCACGGCATCGATGCCGCCGGCTTGCAGCGCGGCCCACGCCTGCGCGCCGTCGCTGGCCCGGACCACGTTCGCGGCCTCGGCCTCCAGCGCCAGCACCATGCCGGCGAGGATGTCCGGGTCGTCGTCGACGGCGAGGATGGTCTTGCCCGCGAGCCGTTGCATGGTGAGGGATCCTAGCCGTCCCAGTCAGGGATGCCGGACTCGGTGCGCGGCGCGGAGCACCACCTTGACGAGTTCACGCCGGACCATCGATCACGCGTGCCCGCGCCTCAGCGCGCCGACTGAGGAAGCGGCAGCGCGAGCTGTTCGAGCAGGGCGTCGTCCATCCAGGAAAGCGACTGCAGTTTCGCGCGCAAGCGATCGGGCATCGGCTTGCCCTGTCGCTCGTGCGGCGGCCTGCTCTTCCAGCGCCGATGCATCCAGAGGTACTGCCATGGCGAGCGGCGAATGGCCAGCTCGATGCCACGGTTCACGCGCGCCGCGATGAGGAATGCCGGGTCATCCGCCACGCCCCATTCGTGCGGCTCGATCACGTCGTGCACGTCGAATTCGTAGTGGAAGCGGTCGCCGCTGCGATGTGCGGCACCGACCACGATCGGGACCTCGTGCCGCATGGCCAAGAGCGGGATCGACTTGTAGGTGCTCGCGAGGCGATTGAAGAAGGGGACAAACAGCCCGTCGTCGCCGGCGTTCTGGTCGGCGATGAACCCGACGCGCCCGCGACGATCGAGGATGTCCTGCACCACCTCGGTCGCGCCCCACTTGGTGAGGATGCGCAGGCCGCGCGCCTCGCGCACGCCAAGGATCCAGCGGTTGAGCCATGGATTGTCGAGCGGACGGGCGAGCGCGGTCATGTCGAACCCCAGCATCGTCATGACGAAGCCCAGAAGTTCCCAGTTGCCGCAATGACCGGTGCACAGGATCACGGGACGCCGCTCGAGCAGGAGGCCGAGCGCGCGCTGCATCAGGGGGTGCGATGGAGCGAAGGACACGTGGCTGGTCCAGCTCGTTGGCGTGACCAAGCGTGGCGTGGCCACGCTTTCCACCATGAAGAGCTGGAACATCGACTCGAGGCTGCGCACGGCGAGGTCGTGACGCTCACGCTCGCTCAGGTGCGGCATGGCGTGGGCCAGGTTGTCCATGGCCCGGCGTCGGTGGCGGGACACGACGGATGCATAGAGCCGGCCGAAGCCCGCGGCGGTGCGGAGGTTCTCCTCGACGCCGAAGGCGTGCAGCAACCCGAAGCAGGACCGCAGGGCCGCGTACTGGGCGAAGTGGACGGCTGGCGCGACCGTGGAGGCCACGCTGGGTTCAGCGCTCAGCGTCGCCGGTCAGCGTGCGCAGGCGGTTCCAGTTCAGGATCGGGATGCGGGCGTCGGTCGCACGATTCACGAGGTCCAGGTAGCTCGCGCGGCGCTCGCGCGCCTGGCTCACGGCCTCGATTTCCTCGATCGAGGCGTCGTCGCTCAGCGAGCCACGAGGTTCGCCGGGTTCCACTCCCACGAGCACGAAGTCGACGTCGCCGGGGAGTTCGTTGCCCTCGGCCACCGTGCCGCCCCAGTCACGGATGCGCTGAATGACGAAGGCCTTCTCCTCGGCGCTGGTGCGGCCATCGGCGTCGGTGTCGAACTCGCCGTACAGGAAGAAGCGGTAGGTGTAGTCGGGGCTGTAGATCGCGTTGACGAGCACATCATCCTTGACCGGCGGGCTCGCGCCGCGCTGCTGGCGGATGACGCGCGCGGTGCTCGTGGTCTCGTCGACCTTCAGCACTTCGATGCTCGCCTTGCCGGGAAGGATCGTGCCGGTGGCCGGATCGACGCCAGCGCCCACCGCGTCGGCGTAGACCTCGAAGGTCATGCCGGGACGGATGCGGTGCTTGCGACCGAGGTCGATGTAGACGCGGCCTTCGGCGTTCGAGGCGAGCACGTGGCCGTCGACGAGCGCTGCGGAATTCTTCGGCTGCACGCGGATGCGATCGACCTGGCGCTGGAGGTCGCCCGCGCGCGATTCAAGCGAGTTCTTCTCGTCGGCGAGGGCCTCGAGCTGACCCTGCAGCTCCTCTTCGCGGGCGCGGCCGGCGCTGGCCACGTCCTCGCGGGCCGTGGCGAGCTGGCTCTTGAGTTCGTCGAGCTCGGCCTGCGTCTTGGCGATCGCTTCCTCGCGCTCGGTGAACTCGGGGCCCTTTGCCTCGAGCGCAGCGTCGTAGGCCTGCTTCGCCTCGTCGATGCGGCGCATGGCAACGGACAAGTCGGTCTCGGCCTTCTTGGTGGCTTCGCGCGCGGCATCAAGGTCCTTGCGGAGCTTGGCCGCATCGCTGCGGGCCTTCTCGAGCATGGTCTTGACGATGTCGT
>JASGCG010000238.1 GCA_030054235.1 Bacteroidia bacterium | reverse complement strand
CCCGACGGAAGCCTGATCGTGCAGCGCATCATGCTGCCAGCCAGCGATCCTGATGCGATGCCGCCGGAAGGTGAGCGCCTGACCGACGCTGAGCGCAACCTGATCAGGACGTGGATCAAGGAAGGCGGCGTGATGGAGGCCATTGCCGCCGGCGTGGCTGCGGCACCTGGTGCCGTGAAGGGCGCGACGCCGTCGCTCGATGCCGACCTGGCACGCCGCTCTGCCGAGGTTGCGCAGGCGCTGCGGGCCCGTGGCGTGATTGCCCAGCCGCTGGCGCAGGATGACCCGCGGCTGGACATCAACGCAAGCCTGGCGACCCCGCCCTTCACCGATGCGGATCTGGCGATGCTGCAGCCCGCCGCCGGAGCGATCGTGAACCTGAATCTGGCCCGTTCCGGCGTCACCGACGCCGGCGTGGCCGAGCTGAAGGGGTTCGTGGTGCTGGAATCGCTGCGACTGGACTCAACCGGCGTGGGGGATGCAGCGCTCGCCTGCGTGGCAGCCATGCCGCGACTGAAGGTGCTCAACGTGCACAGCACGAGGGTGAGCGACGCGGGGCTGACCGGCCTGAAGCAGGCCACGGCGCTTGAGCGCGTGTACGCGTGGAACAGCCAGGTCACCCCGGCTGGTGCATCGGCGCTCGTGTCGGCGCGGCCCACGCTGCGCGTCAACGTGGGACAGGAGTAGGAAGCCACTCGCGCAGCTGCTCGACCGCATGCCGGGTCGTGAATGGTTCTGTGGGTGCCGCCGTCGCTGGAGCTGGTGGCGATCGGGCAGCGTCAGTGGATGGGTCGCCGCGATCGTTGGCGCTCTCGCCTGAAGCTGCTGGGCTGCCGAAGAGCGTGGTCAATGCTGCATCGAGCTGGGCTGGCGTGAGTTGAAGCCCGTGTCGCCCCACGACCAGATGCGTGATCTGTTCTGCACGCTGCGCAGCCGTGATCGCATCATCTGGATCCGCTGCGGGTGGTGGTCCCGCCAGTCGTTCCACACGGACCGAGAGTTCGTGCGCCAGTTCCGGTGGGCAGCCTGCCGCTGCCAGCAGCGCTCGCCACGATGCCGCTGGATCGAGGGCAGCGGGTGAAGGGGGCACGCGGGTAGCAGCCATCAGCGCCAAGCTCATCGCAGCGAGCCATGCGAGCCGTGCCTGGCGGAGCGAACGACATGGTGCGTGGCGACGTTGAAGACCGTTCGGGCGATGGCTCATGCTCGATCCTTGCGCAGGTGCACCATGGCGATTCGCGTGACGCATCATGATGCACCCCCATCGTGCGCTGTGAGCGCTGGCAGCTCGCCGAGCAGGATGGGGCGAAGTGCCCGGTCGCACGAGAGCCTGCGCGCACCCAGTGGTGAGTCATCGGCAGGAGGTTCATGCAACCACGCCCAGAGCGAAGGCAGCGCCATGGTGGCCCACGCGCGCTCGTCGGCGCTGGCCTGTGCATGCTGCGACAACCGCGTGGCAGCGAGCATAGCGAGCGTGCCACGGCTGGCCATGGTTGCATCGAGCGTGAGCCACAAGAGTTCTGCGGGTGCGAGCCGACTCATGCAGCGATCAAGAAGGTCTGGCGCCACCGTGCGCAGCAGCTCGAGCGACCAGCCAGCATCAACAGCGGCATCGAGTGCTTGGATGGCCTGTTCGATGCCCATGCGCGCACGTGCCTGCACGGTGCCCAGGCCATCCTGCGCGCGGAGAACGATCGCCATGAACGTGATGGCATCGCGGTCGTCGATCGCCTGTCGCAACGCAACCCATGGGGGATCGTGCTCGGCGCGTGCAGTGGTTGCACCACGCGGCACGAGTTCAAAGCGACCGAAGGTGATGATCGCCTGCTCACGCTCATCGCTCACGATCCGGATGCGATGCGGCGCACGCGTTGGCCGTTCGGTGGTGGACGATGGATCGATCGGCCATGGTGCCCACTCGATGATGGCACGCAAGCCCCGGATGTTCGGGATCAGCCGGGCAGGCCGGAAGAGCTCGGACCGGTCCTGCAGCGAACCATGATGCACGAGCTTGAAGGCCGTTGGATCGTGCCAGTGCATCGGACCATGATCGAGATCGATCGTCTGTGGACCTGACGCCTGCGCAAGGTCGCCGATGCCCAGGAACGGCCCGCGGCCCAACGACCCGAGCGAGTCGCGCGGTGGCCACCGCGACAGCCAGTGCTGCACGCGCATCGCATCGAAGGTGTCGAACATGTCATCGGGATTGGCAAGGATCGGTGGCGCGGCGAGCCACGGCTCGGTGTGCGACTGGCCGGAGCGGTCGAGGGCGTGACCACGCTCGCAGTCCCAGTGCAGCCCGAGCCCCCATGGGACCAGCGGGAAATCAAGCTCCGCCGGCATGAGCGCCGGCTCGAAACGCTCGGCGATCGCCGAGGTCGACGTGCCATCGCTCTCGATGATCCAATCGATCGCGACGGCGGGTTCGGGTCCGGCGCACACCAATCGCTCGGTGGTGGCTCGCACCCGCCACACCATCCCTGCGGGGCAGGTCCACCCGGGCTCGATGGTCGCCGTTGGACTGGAGACGCCCATCGGCCAGAACCAGCCTGCGCACCGCTTGGCATCGGCCGCGCCGTACGTGTACGACATCGACCTGGCCATGTCCTGGCTGGCGCATCCGTGCGCCAGATCCTGGACGATGAAGGCTGGCAGCAGTGCTGACTCGACCGACAGCTTGCGTGCAACCAGGCGCGCGCCATCGCGCTCCTCATGCGCGCGCTGGAGCATGTCGCGGAGCCGCTCGGCGGCGAGGCTCGCGGGGAACGATTCGACCCCGAGTGCACTCAAGCACAGGACGGTGAGGAGCATGATCATGTCACTGGACCGACAGGTTGATGACGGCCATGCTCGACCAGCTCGTCGAGCCGTTGCCCTCGACGCTGCCGGCACCGCCTGCCACGGCCTGACCAGCGGCGCGTGCCACATACGGCCGATTGGTGAAGGCACAGTAGATTCGGTCAGGCCGAACCGTCACCGAGGCCGAGCCACTGTGTGAACCTTGGCCCTCGGTGGACCAACTTGAGCTGGCGCTGAGGCTGCCCTCGACGGAATCGGTCAGGACGTCGACCAGAGGGCCGAAGTTGCCGGCGACCTCGAAGTCTTGCGTGGACTCGCTGTAGCCGACGGATCCGGCAATCACCAGACTCTCGATCGATGCATTGGCGGCGCCGAGCGAACTGCACGTTCCCGACGTGGCGGCACTGGCAAACGCGGAGCAACCACGGCGCGCCGCCGTGCTGGCGCTGATGTGCAGCGTGGCGCCGCCTGTGGCCGCAAGGCTCAGCAGCCGAGGGCAAGCGGGAAACCCGCCTGACCAGAGCTCTCGGCGCGAGGAGACGTAGTGCGCGAGGCTGTATCGCGAGAAGCTCCCGGCCGCCCACATGTTGCTGCGCCCACGCACGCTGATGCTGGCCATGGCCATGTCGGGCTGCGCCGTGGCGCGCATGGATGAGTTCCAGGTCACGAGACCCTCGTGCAGACTCCGGTCCTCGGCGAACGGATGAGGCGGTTCGAGGCGTGGGGATGGGGAGTTGGTGACCCACTGGCCGGTGCCGCAGCCGCACGGGCCGGTGCCCTCGCCGGAGGATCCACCGCTGGTGCTGCCATCGCACGGCAGCTCCATGAGTGGAGGGCAGGGCGTGTAGCCGCTCGTGGCCAGCACGATGGAGGAGGTCGGGACG